>JAYTUF010000072.1:0-2938 GCA_043744755.1 Anatilimnocola sp. | reverse complement strand
GGTCAGCAAAGCTCGCCGCACGGAACTCAGCAGCCAGAAAATCCTGGCCAACCACCAAAGCAAAAACCCGCCCGCGCGGTGAGAAATGCGGGCTAGGTGCATTTTGCATTTTACCTACTTTGAGTCACTCGTCGCAATTCGAATCCCCAACTCGCGCAACTGCTTCGCATCCACCTGGTTTGGCGCTTCGGTCATCAAGTCCGTCGCCTTCTGCGTTTTGGGGAAGGCGATGACTTCGCGGATGTTTTCTAGTTGGCCGAAGAGCATGACGACGCGGTCGATGCCGAGGGCGATGCCGCCGTGGGGTGGGGCGCCCATTTGCAGGGCGTCGAGCAGGAAGCCAAAGCGGTTCTTGGCGGTTTCGGCGTCGATGCCCAGCAGGCCGAAGACTTTGCTTTGCGTGCTGCTGTCGTGGATGCGGATCGTGCCGCCGCCCGCTTCGCTGCCATTGATGACCAGGTCGTAGGCGACCGCGCGGGCCTGGCCGGGGTCGGTATCAAGCATGGGAATGTCTTGCGGGCGGGGCGCGGTGAACGGGTGATGCATGCTGTTCCAACGCTTCTCCTCGGCGTCGTATTCAAACATGGGAAACTCGACGATCCAGGAGAAGCTGTAGCTTTTCGGGTCGTACAGTTTCAAATCCACGCCGACCTTCTTCCGCAAGTTGTGCAAAGCCTTGCAACTGACGGCCCAGGTGTCGGCGACGAAGAACATGATGTCGCCCGGCTTCGCGTTCATGCGCTGCGCGAACCCAGCCAGTTGTTCTTCAGTGAAGTTCTTGCTCACCGGGGAGAAGAGCTTGCCGTCTGGTTCCACACGGAACCAAACCAGCCCCTTCGCTTCGAATTGCTTGACGAACTCCGTCAACTCATCGATCAGCTTGCGACTATAAAACGTCGCTCCGCCGGTGGCGTTGATGCCGCGGACCTTCTTGCCGGCCTCGGCTGTTTCTTTGAAGACGCGGAACTCGCACTTCGCGGCCAGGTCGGTGCAGTCGATCAGTTCGCAGCCATAGCGCAGGTCGGGCGCGTCGTGGCCGAAGCGTTCCATGGCTTCGTCCCAGGTCATGTGCGGCAGCGGAAGTTTCAAATCCATATTGAGAAACTTCTTGGCCATCCGCAGCATCAGGCCGTTGATCATGTTGATGACGTCGTGATGCGTGACGAACGACATTTCGAGGTCGAGTTGCGTGAACTCCGGCTGACGATCCGCCCGCAGGTCTTCGTCGCGAAAGCAACGGGCGACCTGCACATAGCGGTCGTAACCGGCGACCATCAGGATTTGCTTGTACAGTTGCGGCGATTGCGGCAGGGCATAGAACAGGCCGTTGTGGACGCGGCTGGGCACGAGATAATCGCGGGCACCTTCGGGCGTGCTGCGGCCGAGGATCGGCGTTTCGACATCTAGAAAATCGTTCTCGGCGAAGTAGTTCCGCATCTCCAGGATGATGTCGTTACGCAGCTTCAAAGTCCGCTGCATCTCCGGCCGGCGGAGATCGAGATAGCGATACTTCAGCCGCAAGTCTTCGCCGGGCAGATCGGCCTGGGAAGGATTGAAGGGCGCGTTGTTCGATTTGTTAAGGAGTTCCAGCGACGTGACCCGGATTTCGATTTCGCCGGTCGGCAGCTTGGCATTGATCGTTCCTTCCGGCCGGCGGGCGACGGTGCCGATGATTTTCAAGACATCCTCGCCACGGATTTTGCGAGAATCTTCGAGTTGGGCCGCGCCACCTTCGGGCGCGAAGACGACCTGCGTCTTGCCATAGCGGTCCCGGAGGTCAATGAAGAGCGTGCCGCCGTGGTCCCGGCTGGTGTCAACCCAGCCACACAGCGTAACCTGCTGCCCTACGTGTTCCGCCCGCAATTGTCCGCAAGTATGAGTCCGCAGCAAAGGAACCTCCCCCGTCGTAAACGAAGCAAAATTGGTCAGCAGCGGCGGTTGCCGGCTGGTGGTTAATAACGCGAATGGTCACGCGAAAAGTGAACCCGCCAGTGTAGACGTTACCTGCACGGGCGCAAAGGTTCACAGGGACCGGTCGCCGGCGATCCCCGCGCTACGCAAACCGTCGCTAGCCCCGTTAAGCTAAGGGACGTGGCGTAACAGGCAACGGCGAAAACGGGAGGGAATATGAAACTGGGCCTCATCAACTCAGCCTGGGTGCAGGCGAATCAGCCGACGGAATATGGCCTTCGAAAGACCAAGGAGCTCGGCTTCGATTCGGTCGATATTTTTGTCGATCCGCTCGATATCGATGTTCGCGAAAGGCGGCTCATCAAGGACGAATGCGACCGGCTGCAATTGCCGATTGTCTCGATCGCCTGTGTCGCCGTCGGCCTCATCGATTTCAACCCCAGCGTGCGGCGGTTTCATCTGGACCGGGTGCAGGAATATCTCGACCTGGCCTATGAATACGACGCCCGCAATGTGCTGCTCGTGCTGGGTGAATACATTTGGAACCAGGAAGTGATTCCGCCCGCCGAGCAATGGCGGCTGGGCGTGGAGACGTGTCAGCAATTGGGCGATTACGCCGCCGATCTTGGTTTGCAGATTGCGCTGGAGCTCGAGCCGTTTCATTTGTCGCTGCTGAACAACGTTGAGAACATGGTCCGCTTCCTCGACGACTGCGGCCATCCCGCCGTGCAAGCCAACATCGACATCTCGCACCTCGTCCTCGCGAACGTCGCCCCCGAAGAGTTGCGACGACTGAAGGGCCGGGCCATCCACGTTCACATCAGCGACTGCGACGGCAAGAAACACGGCGATTTGCCTCCTGGCCGCGGCGTCGTGCCGTTTGAGCCGTACTTGCGCGAGATCAAGGAATTGGGCCTTGATGGCGCTATTAGCATTGAACTGGAATACTCGCCGGAGCCCGAGCGGATCACTGAGTGGGTAAAGGAGGCGTATGAGGCGACGGATAAGTTGATGCGAGCGGCGGAAT
>JAYTUF010000071.1:0-2939 GCA_043744755.1 Anatilimnocola sp. | reverse complement strand
CGCAATTGACGGTAGGCCGCTCGAACCGGTTCAGCGGCCGCGCTCGTCACATAATATTCCTGCAGCTTACGGCGTTGCCCGTCGGTTCGCTTCGGGGTTGCAATGGCAATGATTTCCGCCAGTGTTTCGGGCGTCGCCAGCCATGTGATCTGTCCGGGATCCAAAACAGCAGCATCAATGCGGGCCTCCTTCAGCTTGCCGCGGAAGTTGGCCGCCGGTCCGCCACCGCCGCCGATTCGCAGCGGGGCCTTGGCATTGAAGGGCTGATTGATTTCATCGAGCAGCACCTCGGGAGCCTGCAACTTGCCATCCACATACAACAGGATGCCCGCGGCAGTCCGTGAGCCGTCGTAGGTCGCGGCGACATGGACCCAGCGGCCGATCGAAATCTTCTTCGCGGTTTGCACTCGCGTGGAATCATCCAGCCAACGCTTCACTAGATTCAACTGCAATTTACCAGCGACGATGGCCAGTTGATAACCGTCTCCCTCCGGCACGTCGGTCATCCGCGAGATGATTGTGCCGCCGGATTTCTCGTCCGGCAGCCAAACCCAGCCGGAAAGCGTGAACTTGTCGAAGTAGCCGAAGTCGGCGAGGTCGCCAGCATCGATGACGCGGTCGCCTGCAACGGTCTTGTCATCCAGGGGCCAAAGCTTGAGTAGGGCTTCGTCCGGATAGAAGTGCTGCGGCAGGTTCTTGTTCTCGCTGGCCTCCCACAGTGATTGTTCCTTCTTGAGACGACTCCCAAGTCTTTGCCAGCGGACCGCGGCACTGAGATAGTGTGCATTCAGTTCGTTCTCTTGTTGTCGTTGCGGCTTCGTCGGTGCCGCCATGAACGGCGGCGAGTTGCCGAACTTCACCGCCCGGCCCTTCTCGGGCACGTTGTTGAAGAACGCAGCCAGGCTATAAAAATCCTTGGTCGGCAGCGGGTCGAATTTGTGATCGTGGCAACGAGCACAGCCGATGGTCAGGCCCAGCCAGACGGTGCCGGTGGTTTCGACGCGATCGGCCACATACTCGGCGGCGTATTCTTCCGGAATGATGCCACCCTCGGCATTGCCCCGATGGTTGCGATGAAAACCGGTGGCGATTTTCTGGTCCAGAGTCGCGTTCGGCAGCAAATCGCCGGCCAGTTGTTCGAGCGTGAATTGATCGAAGGGCATGTTTTGGTTGTAAGCCGCGATGACCCAGTCTCGCCACCGCCACATGTAGCGTTCGCCGTCGCTTTGATAGCCGCTGGTATCGGCATAGCGGGCGGCATCGAGCCACGGCCCGGCCATCCGTTCGCCATAGCGGGGGGACGCGAGCAGGCGGTCGAGGGCCTGTTCGTAAGCATCGGGCGCGTTGTTCTTGAGGAACAATTCAATTTCCGTGGTCGTCGGGGGGAGACCGATGAGATCGAAAGAGGCGCGGCGGAGGAGGGTTGGTTTGTCAGATGGAGGAGATAGTTGCAGGTTCTCCCTTTCTAATCGCGAAACGATGAACGGGTCCAATGGTTGATAGAATTCGTTGACGTTTCGCGTCAAAGGTAGCGAGGACCTTACCGGTGGAATCAGCGACCAATGCTTCTGCCACTTCGCCCCCGCGGCGATCCACTTCCGCAGCAGCTCGATTTGCTCGGCCGTCACGGCGTGGCCACTGTCGCGGGGCGGCATCTGCACATCGGGGTCGCGACTGGTCACGCGGCGAACCAGTTCACTCCCGGCAACATCCCCCGGCACAATCGCGCGGCGACCTTCACGCACCAGCAGCGCCGATTCGGGCAGGTCGAACCGCAACTCAGCCTGCCGATTCTTGGCATCAGGCCCGTGGCAAGGAAAGCACGCATCGGACAGAATCGGACGGATGTCGCGATTGAAGAGGATTTCGGCAGGCGGTTGTGCGCAGAGGGGCGCAGTGTCAGCGATAATCACTAGCAATAGGATTGTCGCCACCGCTCGATAGGAAAAAAGCATTCGCATGAACCGCCTCGTTTCCGTCTCAGAATATCGTCTGCCGCCCGGCGATGCGAGCGTTTCATGACCATCCTGAAGTGCGAAGTTTCGGTTCACGCCCAACCGGCCGAGGCCACGCCGCTGCTGTCGGGTGAATTAAGTCTCCCTGCCAATTGGGCCAACGCCCCTTGGGGCCGAACCTTCGACGACGCCCTCACCGCCCTCGGTGACCTGCCTCAACTCTACACCGAACCCGATGGCTCGTTTGTCTGGACCTCCCCGCCTGCTGTCGATCGCTGGCAACTCTTCGGCTGCCTGTACGACCGCGGCAGCGAGTTAGCGTATGTTGATTTGTTCGGAACTTGCGATGCGCAGGCCCTCCGTCAGTTGTTCGCTTGTCTGCGCGGCAGCGTGACAAGTCTCATGCTGCAACTGCGCGAGCGCGGGGTGTTTGTGGGCGAGGTGACGTTCTTGTCTACGTCGGGCTAACGCAAGCGGGGCGTGGATTCGCGAGCCAGCGTCCCACGGCTTTCGCCGTGGGCTATCTTTCTGTCGCCGCTACCGCGGCTGAGGAAGCGCCAATTTCGTCCGCCTTTAGCCCGGAAGGGCGCAAGATATTAGCCCACGGCGCAAGCCGTGGGAAAGCGGTTTGCGAGCGCCCTCCAAGCCCTGGTAAGGGCGACAGCTGGATCGGCCGTGCTCGGCGTTAACGGATATGCTGTGTTAGACTGCTTTATGCCGTGCCACTTGCCTGATTCTGTTTACCGAGAGAATCGCAATCATGTTGAAGCCGACAAGAGTGATGCCGTTGCTTGGCCATAAGATTCGCCTTTCATTCGCCGACGGCGTCGAGGGGGACGTGGATCTTTCGCATCTGGTTGGCAAGGGCGTGTTCGCTCTGTGGAACGAGCCGCGCGCCTTCGATAATGTTTGCATCGGCGCGAGTGGTCAAATTCGTTGGAGCGACCAGGTGGAGCTGTGTGCGGACGCCTTGTATTTCGAGAT
>JAYTUF010000070.1:0-2945 GCA_043744755.1 Anatilimnocola sp. | reverse complement strand
AGCCCTGCGACCCTCTGGGCAGTCTGCTCACCGAACTCGCCCAAGCTAAGGTGCAGCGTTACACAAATCGCACCGACAAACGAGCTCGCTACCGTCCCGCCAATCCCGATAAAAAACCGCTCGGCGATCCCAGTATCCGAAAACTAACCGCCGCCGAACGAGCGCAGCTCCGCGCACACAACCAGCAAATCGCCGCCTAAAAATCCTTCACAGCGTTGCCTGCCGGGCTGTGGAGTTCGGGTCAGCTTCAGCCGCGGAGTGGCGACAGATAGTAGCCCAGTGCGCAAGCACTGGGAAACATCGCCCCTTGATTCCCCAAGCCCGGTAGGGCGGCACAGGGGGCGGTGAGCAGACCGGCTGAAGCCGGCGCTCCAACGGTTGAAGGGTGATCGATCCACCCGAAATAGTTGTTATCGAAATGCTGAGTATATTATCGATAAGTCGTTATTATGTTATGTACACTGTTTCGATAAGACCAATGCAGGCAACACGTTA
Organism: Anatilimnocola sp.; assembly: GCA_043744755.1. Classification (GTDB taxonomy): domain Bacteria; phylum Planctomycetota; class Planctomycetia; order Pirellulales; family Pirellulaceae; genus Anatilimnocola. Next base: position 2,450 of record JAYTUF010000070.1, on the reverse strand, counting down.
CGGCCCGGCCTGGTTGTTATCCGGGGCGGTTGAAATCGCGTGGGAATGGGTTATCGCGGGCCGGAGCGCGTCGCAAGCGACGCGGCGAAATGGGAGAGGAGGGTTCAGTTTTTCTTTCCCTTCTTCTTCGGCGTATCACGCAAGTCGTCGGGACTCGCATCTTTTACCGCGAGGGCGCGAAACTCATCGAACTGCTCTTGCCAGCGAGTTTCCAGCTCCTTCACTTTGGCGGGGTTCGCGGCGGCGAGATTCTTCGTCTCGCCGCGATCTTTCGATAGATCATAGAGTTCCCAAGGCGTCCCCTTCGCGGCCACCAGTTTCCAGTTGCCGCTGCGCAGCGCCCGGTTCTCTTCATGTAGCCACCAGAGTTCGGTGCGCGGTTCAGAAGGATCTCGGGTAAAACTTGGCACGAGGGTTTGGCCAGCTAACGGCGGCACTGCAATATCTCCGCGCTTGGTCGGTGTCTGCAGGCCGGTGATGTCCAGCACCGTGGGGACGATATCGACGACGTGCCCCGCGTGCTGACGCAACTCGCCCTTGGCGGCAATCCCGCGCGGCCAATGCACGACGAGCGGCGTGGCGATGCCTCCTTCATGCACCCAGGTTTTGTGCCGGCGGAAGGGCGTGTTGGCGCAGCTCGACCAGCCTGGTCCCAAGCACGGATAGGTCGCCGCCGAGCCCAGCGGCGCGGCTGGATCATGGCCATCGCCACGGACCATGATCTCGGCGCTGGCGCCGTTGTCAGAGAGGAAGAAGATCACGGTGTTCTCGAACTGGTTCATGGCCTTGAGCTGAGCAATCACTTTGCCGATCTCGCGATCCATTCGGTCAATCATCGCGGCGTGGATGGCCATCTTCTCGGCTTGAAAGGCTTGCTGCTCCTTCGTCAACTCCTGCCAAGGGAGCGGCCGATTCACTTCGCCCGCGCCGAGTTTCTGAATTGCCTCGGGAAACGGATACGGCGGACCAACCTCGCGCTCCATCTCGGGCAAGGGACCAACGGGAAAGCCGAGTTCCTTTTGCTTCGCATAACGCGCTTGCTGCACTTCGTTCCAACCGGCGGCGTACTTCCCTTGATACTTCTTGATGTCTTGCGGCAGCGCGTGCAGCGGAAAGTGCGGCGCGGTGAAGCAGAGATAATGAAAGAAGGGCCGCTCTGCAAATTGATCCGCATGTTCTTTCAGACAGCGGACCGCGTGGTCGGCGATGGCGGTTGTGGAGTAAAAATCCTCCTGCGGCTGAACGGGTTTTTCGTCCTCCGTCACGCTTTGCACTTTGAAGTAGTTGCTCTGACTGACGCCGCCCAGATCGTAGGAGTGGTCGAAGCCATTTTGAAGCGGCTTGCCGTCGATGTGCCACTTGCCGGAGTGATAGGACCGATAGTTTTTCGCCTTGAGCATCGTGGGCAAAAGCGTCGCCCACGCCGGCCGCGTCCCTTGACCGCCGCTCTTCACGCCGGGCACCGAATCGCGGCGAATCTGCTGCGCATAATAACCCGTGAGAATCGCCGACCGCGTCGGCCAGCAGCGGGCCGTGTTATAGAACTGCGTGAACCGCAGGCCGTTCTTCGCCAGGCCGTCGAGATTCGGAGTTTCAATTTCGGAGCCATAACAGCCCAGATCGGAAAAACCCAAATCGTCGGCGAGAATCAGGACGACATTTGGCGGCCGGCCGAGGCTTGGCTTATCTGCCGAATGCGCCGATTGCAAGGACAAGAACCAGCCGGCAATGGCTAGGACTACGGTGAATAAGCAGCGCGGCGTGCGGCGGTTGGGCATAGGTCACGGAAGCCAATGGAGAAGGAATGGCGGCGGGTGACAGTATCCGGCGCTTGAAAACGGCGGTCAACTCGGCTGCAGGCGTTCTTGGTAGTGACAGAATCTGTCACATAATTTGAAAAAATAGGTACGTCCGAAATAACGCCGGTGCTCTTTCTGAATAAAGCGTCAGGCCGTTGGCAGAAAACATTACCTCCTTCGCATTAACCACGTGAAGTCTGATTTGCAGTGAATATAATCACTCTAAAGTTGTAGCCGCGATTTTACTGTTTCTAGGTCATACCTCTGAGGAGCCGGATCATGTCCAAAAGTGAGCGACAACTGCGCGAGAAGCTCGCCAAGATCAAAAAGCTTTTGCGCGAAGTTCTCGAGGACGAAGACAGCCCGGAAAGCGCTGAAGAGCCGCGCGAGTCGGACAATGAAGTAACCGGTGCGAGCGGCACTGTGGAAGCCTGCACTCCCAAGTTCCTGCCCACGCGGTTGCTAGTGCAAGCGGCCCGGACGGCGGTCAAAATCAATCCGGTCAACGCGCCGATGGCTGGACCCATGGCTGCGGCGGGTGCGAGCTTCACCGTCGATGAACCATTGCGCATTGCGGTGGTAACCGCCAAGTACTGGGGACCCACGGCAAGGCAGCTTTCCGTCAGCTTCCTGGACAGCGTCCCCAATGCT
>JAYTUF010000069.1:0-11559 GCA_043744755.1 Anatilimnocola sp. | reverse complement strand
TAATCCCCTTTCTGTTCGGTGACGACGAGGCGAAACGTGTCACCGCCGGCGGACTGAATGCCGAACACGGTCCGCCGCAGACTAGTGTAATTATTGGTCCGAGCTTGGGCCGCTTCGACGCGCAGCATTTCCGCTTCTAGCTCCGGCGGACAGAAGTGGGCGAGCACTTTGCCTGCGACTTCAATCCCCGCGCGGGCCACGAGAATCTCATCGGCTTCGCGCATCGGGCCGCGGTTCCAAATCAAGTACAGCCGAGTATCTGTGTTGCCCGCCGCCACACGGCTGCGCGGCTTGGGGTTGGAGAGGTTCGAAAGGTAAGTGACGTTTTGCGAGCCGCCGATCACGCCCAACTCGATCTTGAAAAAGTCGAGTTGACGAGTGTAGGCCTCGATCGTGGTGCCCGGCGGGAACTGGATCTCCCAGCGCTGATGATTGGGCAAGCTCAACCCCGCCGCATCGCTGGCGCCGCCGCCGCGGACGATGAAATCCTTCGGCGCGGTCGTTTCGCCGGCGCCCACCAGCAGGCGGGCTTGTAAGCGACTGCTAGCCGCTGTGATTAACTGAACAGCTTCGGGTCCCTTCGCTTCACCGGACGGATTGGCGACCGGAGCTGCGAGCGTGAACTGCGGCGGCGTCGGCGGATTGCCGGGATCAGGCGCGAGCGGCGTGCTACTGGTTGCGGGGGCTGGAGCAGACGGCGGCAGCAAGAAAAAAATCGTGACGACGCCAGCGACTAACAGCAGCAACAGGAACGCACCTAGCCCAATGAGCAGCCCTCCGCTCCCTTTCTTCTTCTCCGCTGCGAGTGGTTCCTGCTTGTCGGCAACGATCGCTACCGGCGCGGACGCAGGGGCGACGGCAGCCGAGAGGGGATCGGAAGGAACGGGCTGGCTAGCAGACATGCGAGAGGCACGATCGATGTTATCAGGCGATCAATTGAGGAATTCAGCATCCGGGCGAATGGTGAGCAGCCAGCGCTTCCAGGTCTGGATGGCTTCGGTCCGAGCCAGCTTGTTGGCTTTCTCGCTCAGCGTGCTCGGCGAAATGATCCGGCCGATCAAGCGCAAACTATCATCGGCCGCCAGCACGACCCGCCAATCGGGATCGTCGAGCGCGGCGATCAAGGCTTCGGCCGCCGTTAAATCGCGCATCATCCCCAGGACCTTCACCGCCGCGAGACGACTATCGGCGACACCGGAGACAACCAGCCCGCGCAACTTCGCCAGCAGCGGCGTTTGCTCGACCGCTGGCAATGCCGCGAGACGTTCGCGGAGCAATTCCAAATCGCCGGTGACCGTGGCAAAGGCACGATGCTCAGACAAGTGCAGAATATCGACGAGCTGGGCCGCGGTGACGTTGACTTTCGTCTGCACAATCCGCCCCGAGCGAACTGCCACCTCTTGATTGTTCGCGGGCAAGCCGCGGCCGGAAACCAGCGTCGCTTCGCCATAAGCCTTCGAGCGTTCAATGGCCTTTTTCGTCGAGCGCAGCAGGAACAGCGTGGCAAAGGCGGTATCGGGAACGTCAAGGCCGGGGTGATCGCTTTTCCAACTGCCGTCTGCCAACTGTTCCTTCTTCAGGAACGCAAACCCTTCATTGAACCAGCGTGGTTCTTTGGTAAAACGTGCATCGGAAGCTTCCAAAAAGCTTTGATAACGTTCGTAGCCATACAGGAAGTACATTTGAAAATACTTCTGTTCAATTTTGTAGTTCTTTCCCATCCAACTGCGGCCCCGTTCCTGAGCCGCGCGGACCAGGCGGAGTTCGACTTTCTCCGTCAAAGCTGCCTGCGCTCCGCCCTTCTTCATCAATCGCAGGGCGGGCGGCAACTTGGCATCCCGCTCGCTCGTCAATTCGCTCAGCTTGAGCAGGTCGGCAACCATGTACAGGCAGCCCATGCCGGCCGCCGTCATGCTCGCGCGAGCGCTGTCTTGCTTGACGTATTCCGTCTTGGGCCGTTTGCCTTCTTCTTCGGTGACGGTCGCTTCTTTCCCTTGATAACCCCAGTTGCCGCCGGGATCTTGCGTGCGAATCACCCAATTCGCGACTCGCTCGGTGCTAGGAACATCAAGGCCCAGGCCGACCTTCGAGATTTCCCAGTATGCAAGCACCGCGTATTGCGTCATTGAAGTATCGCCCGTTTCACGCTCGGCATAACCAAAGCCGCCGTGCGGTTTCTGGCGAGCAACCAGCGAATCACGCAGCTTGATGATCTCCGGGCCATACTTGCTGGGATTCAACGTGCAGAGAAAGATGATCGCAATGCCGGTGCTGTAGATGTCGCTGCGGATGGCCGCTGCATCACCACGCGTGGCTTCCAGACAAGCCTGCACTGCCGCTTCGACCTTGGGATGCTTTTCGTCCGAGCCGTTCTTGAGGAATGCCAGACCGATTAAGCACTTGCCGCCCAATCGCGGGTCGTCGGCCGTCTCCAAAAACTTGAAGGCCTTGTCGATGACAGCCTTCACCTCGGGGCTTTCGGGCGTGACCGCGCACGCCGGGCGCGGCAGGCCCAGGGCGAGTGTCGAGATCAGCAATACGGCTACCAGGTAGCTGCGATATTTCTTCATGCCGGCCGCTCCGCCGCGCGAAAACCGAACCTCACTCTCGTGTAGCAGAATTGCCCACGCGCGAAAAACGAGAGGAAGTGGTAAGTCCACGAACTTTCAGGGATGCTAACGAGCGGACCGGCGCGTGTCAAATAAACTCGGCAAATAAACTCGGCAAATAAACTCTGGCAAAAATACGACTCGCGTGTCGAGCAAGACGACATTTGTGAGTTGGTCGCGGGCACAGTAACATACCAGCTTGGCAAACAATGTCCGTCTTTCAAGGTTGCTGCTGATGCGCTCGATCCCCTTCGCACTGATTGTCCTGCTGGCCTCTGCGACGGGCCTGATTGGCGCGGACGAGAAGAAGAAATCGGATCCTAAGACCAAAGTTGCCCCAAAGCCCGCAGCCAAAACTCCCGCCAAGCCAGCCGGCGATGCCGACCCGCTCAAGGGCTTGGGCACGACGGTTGAATTGCCGCCGCTCACTCCGGTGGGGAAGTGGAGCACGCTGGCCAAGGTTGCCATGCCCGATAATCTCATCGTGCTGTTCAGTCTCCGTGGCGGCGATCGCTGCCTGGGGCCGGGGAAGAAAGTTGAATTGAAAGAACTTGCCGGTGGCCGCTCTTGGCAATGCCTGGCCATTGAAAAGGAAGGGACTGAACCGGTCGAAATTGGCGTCTTTCGCATTGAAAAGCAGCAACTGCAGTTCGCCTGGAGTGAGGGGGCCGAAAAAATCTCCAATGCAGTCGGCCTGCAAAACGGTGCGTTCGAGATTGCCGCGGCCGCAAGTAAAAGAGTCGTTGGCCTGCGAAAACCCCTCAAGGGTTCTCCGCTGGCGATTTCGTTCGACGAGCCTTCGACCGTCTTTCTCGAAATTCCCAATCCACCGCGGCTCGACAGCGTGAAGATCGAAATCGACATGCCTTCGCCCGAGTACAAGAGCCGCAACGTCAACTGGCGGCTGCTCGGCGACGGTCCCGCCCTCAAAGCCAACGGCGGCGAACTGTGGGCCGAATCAATCCGTCTCGGCCACCTGGCCGTCAAGCTCGAAAGCACCTTTAACAAATCGCTCAAGATCACCGCGACCCCCATGTTCTGGATCGCCGACCGCGAAAAGCCGCAGCGCCTGACCACGAAGAATCTCATCGCCGCCATCGCTCAAGTGAACGCTTATCAAACGCAACTGACCGCCACCCGCGATCAACTCAGCAAGAACAAAAACGCCAGCGATGCCCAGAAAGCGCAGCGCGATGCCATGACCAAAGAACTCGCCATCGTCCGCAAAGCCGCCAGCGATCTCGAAACGTTGCAAGACTTCGTCGAAACTACCAAGCTCGGCAACCTGCAGTTAAAAGTCTCCCACGAGATCGAGCCGGGATTTGCGGTGCCGCTGTTGACGACGAAGTAAATCGACTCCTGGCGGTCAATCCAAGAAATCCTCTTCCTCCAATCGCTGCGGCACATATTCTTCCGTGACGTAGCTGATGTCTTTACTGATTAAGGATTCGACTTCGAGCTTGAAGCCGTTTTTCAGCATTAAATCAATTTCCTTCTGCCAGGCGGGTTTGTACTTGAACCAGGGATATTCTTTGATCTGGTTGGCACGTTTTACGTCCTGTTCGTTGAGGCGAATCTGCACGCTGGGGGAGAGTTCGCAGCGTTCGTAATCCCGGCTGCGGAGGCCCAAATAACGACAATCGGGAATAGCCATGCGGGCGGACTCGTGGGCCAGGTTGATCGAGCCTTGTTTGATCACGCTGTAGATGTAATAGCCCCAGGGATCATTATCGAGCACGCAATAAACAGGCAGACTGAGCTCGTTATGCAAGCGGTGCAACATGCGGCGCACGCCGCGGGGCGGTTGACCGCCGCCGTGCGTGAGGATGCAGTTGTACTTGACCCAGAACTTGTCTTCGTTGAAGCGCCGCCAAACGGTGTCCTTTTCAACATGCAGGATGAACTCAGCTTTACATTTTTTGAATTGCACGACCTCCGGCTCGACAATCGAAGGAATGGAATAGCCGCCGGAACCCATCCGCGTGCAATCGATTTCGTCGCCGCTATCGACGACCGTGATGGGGCCCACCATCGCGCCGGCGTTCTTCGCATACAAATGCAACTCTTCGCGCATTGCGGCGAGAATCACTTCCATGTCTTCTATCATGGCATCGGAATCGGGCTGGTCGTCAAAAGTCTCTTCCTTCGTTCCTTCAATCGTATGCTTGAGCATGTAATACAGACCCCGTAAGCTCGTGGTCTTGCCCTGCTCGATCAAGCGCTTGCAGCCGCTGCCGACGAGCAGCGTCTGCATATAAGCCTTGGCCTGCGAGAGATTAAACAACTCCCGCTGCGTGGAACCTTTGCCGAGTTCCAGGATCTTCCGCGACTTATTGAAAGTGATGTTCGAGAGGGACCGTGAGCGAATATCCAGCACCGGTGGCTTGGCCTTCTCAGCGAAGACTTCAACCTTGGTCGCTAAGTCTCGCAGCGAGCCGAGCGTCTTTTTGTCTTTGAGAGTGAGGACGGCAGGGACAGCGGGTGTTGCGGGAGGGCGGGTGGATTTCTTGGCCATGAATTTCGTCCGTGAAGGATTCGAATGTGATTCTAATCGGGTGGCGTCAGCCTTCAAAGAGGATCTGCTCTTCGGGGCGCATGTCATATTTCTTGGCGAGCATCGGATCGGAAGTTGCGAAGTAAATCCATCCACTGGTTGCGGTTGATCGAGAGTCAATCGTAATGCCGTCGGCATTCAATGAAGCGACTTGTGCCGCGAGATCAGGCATCGCAATGAGCAACTTATCGAATGTCTTTGGCTCACCTACGAGTTGTGCGCAGCGGATCGAAAGGATGAACTTCCCTTGGGGCACATGTAGCGAATCCCAGAGTTCGATAAATTTGGGACGCACATATTCGTGCAACTGTTCGGACATACTCCGCGGCACATGCAGCACTTGAACCAACTGTTCAACGTCGCCTATATCCTTTGTGCGTCCGGCACCCGTCATTCCCGACGCAATCTTCAATTCGATCAGTTTCGAAATCGTGAGTACCTGCAGTCCCTCTAAAAATTCGGTTGCAGTTCGCGGATCTGGAAATGAGATTGGCTTGGGTTTTCCATCGCCTGGATACTCACCCGCCACGAGAAATTCAATCTTCACGTTCGATTGGACATCACGCAGGTTTTTGCTTGTTTCAAACGGGCGCAAATAACCAAGGCCATCCAAACGCTGATGCAAAAGAAGCAAATCACTCTTGGTGACAATCAAATCGATGTCATCGGTGACTCGCCGAAATCCGTGCGAGTAGAGTGCCATACCTCCCGCAACAGCGTAGGGAATTTCCAGTTCACGTAGACGCTTCGCGAGCCTGGCCAGCGTTTCGTGAACTAAACCTTTTCCGCTCAAAAACCGATCGCCTTCGCTCATGGCTAGGTTCCAGTCATTGTCGAGCATGCGTTCAAAGGGAACAAAGTGCGCAGGAACTATTGTTGCCAGAAGTTCCGAAGAATCGCTTGTTGTGGTCGGTGTCGTCATGCTGCAATTATACGATGAAGAGCACGCAATACTCAAATCGAGCCTGGATTAACTTAGCTTCCCATCCTGCGGCACAATCAATACCTTGTCATCCAATTCCGAGCCTTCTTCAGCCACGACCTTCTTGCCGCGGTTGTCGAGCTTCATGTCCGCTTCGGCGGTTTTCTTTTTGGCGACGTTGAGCAGGCGGTCGTAGAGTTCGGTTTTCTTCTTGTCGGTAAAGTTCTGAATCTCGCCGACGGCGCCCGCCACTTCGCCCAGATAACGCAGGAAGATGCTCCGCCGCTCGCCCTCTTGTTTCACCTTGTTTCTCGCGTTGAGATACATCTGCAAACGGCGGCCGACGGCTTGCAGGCCGAGGCGGAGTTCCTTTTGAATCTCAGGGTAGCCAGCGATGGCTTCTTTCGATTCGCTGGTGAATGGGACCCAGACGCTGGCCATGTGAACCATGACACTAACCGGGCCGGAAGGAAGTCCGCCGCGGCTTTGAGTAAGACCATAGGAGCGCCAATTCGTTTGCATCACCGCCTGCGTGATTGCGCAGGCGGACATCGAAAACTGCAGCGGCACGCGATTGGCGTAGCGCATCACCTGCATCGTCTGCCCTTCGCTCAGGTTCACGTTCCGCATCGCGGCGTGCAACTGAGCGACTTCCTTTTTGCCGAGCTTGCCCGGGCTTTGACGAGTGCCCATTTGGGCTTCGGTCAGAATTTTGTCGGCCGCATCGCCGCCAATGCCGTCGAAGGTGTTGATTAGAAACTGCCGCAGCGTGCGAGCATCGCTTTCGGTGAGAAAATCGGTGAGCTGCTCGAGCGAGACCTTCTGCACGCTGGAACCACCACCGAACGCCAGGCCGACTTCAATCTGAAACGGATTGCCGCGATAAACGGCCGGCGGCCGCGTGTCGGCACAATAGAACTCGCCCGGCACCACATGATGCAAGCCTTTGAGAATGAGCGGCTCGCCGATGGGGCAGAGGCAATCGGTCGAGGGGGCACTGATCTTCGTGTTCTGAATGGATTGATAGAGCGCATCTGCCTCCTGCCGCCCGATTCGCTTGGGATGCGCTCGCGAACTGATCTTGGCCCCTTCGCAAATGTTGCTGGCGACTGCGGGACTAACCCGCGAAAACGAATCAGTAAGGAACTGCGTGATCGTGCTGTACTCGGCATCCTTCAGCATCGTCAGCAGTCGGCCTAGCTCCACGCCGTACGGATGCGGCTTGATTTCTTTGGGCTCGAGCGGCAGCTCCGTCGTCGAGCGCGAGTAACGCGAGTCGTTCCCTTCGGGGTCTCTATAATGAATGGTGACGTGCGGATTGGCGATGGCCGTCTGCGCGAGATATTCGTCCACGCTGCCGCGGCCGCGGACATATTTGGCTTCGAGCTCAATCGTGACACGGGTGCCGCTCTTTACTTCCTGCGCAGTTTTGCCCTCTTCGGCTGGGTAATGCGTGGCCCAGTCGATTCCTTGATCGAGCATCTGTTGATGCCCCTTCTCGCCGGCATCGATATCGACCCCTTCTCCCTTGCCGTTGATGATCTCGGGGTGATTGCGCTTGGTATCGATCTGCAACTCGAAATAATGCGCCGGCTTCTTCACGCCGGTCTTCGAAATGATCTTCACCGGCTTGCCGGTCGTTAACATGCCATACATGCCGGCCGCGCTGATGCCGATCCCTTGCTGGCCGCGGCTCATCCGCAGGCGGTGAAACTTGCTGCCATAGAGGAGCTTGCCGAAGATCAGCGGGATTTGCTTCTTGACGATCCCCGGGCCATTGTCCTGCACGCTGACCTTGTACCGGCTGGAAACCGTCGGCTCGATGACGACCCAAATCTCGGGGACAATGCCCGCTTCTTCACAGGCATCGAGCGAGTTATCGACGGCCTCTTTCACGGTAGTGAGCAGCGCCTTGCGGGGATTGTCGAACCCGAGCAAATGGCGGTTTTTGGCGAAGAACTCGCTGACGGAAATATCCCGCTGCTTGGTCGCCATCGTCTCGGCCGTGCTGCGGCGTTTGGACGGCGCTTCAGCCGGATGTTCGTCCGCGGGCGCGGTCTCGCCATTCGCCGCGGCACCATTCGCTGCGCCGTTTTCAGTAGCCTCGCCGTTCTTGGCGGCACGCTTGCTCACGAAATCGTCGGCTTCAGCTTTATCGAAATCGAGCGACTTTTGAGCGCTCGCAGCGGGGACCTTGGCGGCCAATTCGTACTCCTTTACTCAGAATTACTCCCTCTCCTCGGTACTCGCGGTATGCCGCGGAACGACGGGGAGAGGGTTGGGGTGAGGGGCCGGACCTGCAAATCAGTGTCAATCTCCCTTTGCAGCACTCCCTCGCTAACGCGTCGGGCTACATCAGACCGTCAATCTGCGTCGAGTATATCGAGTTTGCCGGCGGCTTCAAAGTCGGGATATGACGATGCTGCGGGCGTTGCCTATCGCCACGATTGCAGTTGGTCCGCATGGCACATAATGATTCACCGTTGCGGCGGGGCTTAGCCGAGAAAATCCCTACGGGCTAATTGCTTTGCTTTGTACTCCTCACGTTTCCAGCATGAGGACTCATCACGCGGAGCGTGTTGACTACAAATAACGTCCCCCAAGTGTCGGAAGGAATCGACTATGTTGCGCTCTCTTGTCCGCCCCGGATTGGCGCTGGCCTTGGTTCTGACGGGCCTCTCGTACTCAGCCACGAATTTGCAGGCGGGCGATCCGCATCACCAGCAACATGCTCCCGTCCATCCCCACATCGGCTACCACCACTATGCCGGCCACGGCAGTTGCCGCACGTGCAGCAACGGCGAATGCCAATATCGCTTCTACGGCCAGCCGGATCTGTTTTACAACTATTACCAGCCGCCCACCTGCGGCGGCGTGGGGGCTGAACTGTACCTGTCGCCCCGCCCGGTGCCGGCCCACGTCGGCCATACGTACATCACGTATCAGCCGCTGATGCCGCACGAGTTCATGTATCACCACGACCGGACGTATCACCGCTACTACAACGGCGGCCAGGGCCTGACCCGCACCCACGTGAAATACGGCGTTTCGCACCTGCCGAATTTTATTAAATAAGCCCTGATAACGAAGAACACGCCCCCAACTCACCTTCGTCCCCCCCGGAGGATATTTTTGTGAAAGCCCTTTCGATGCCTGCCTGCCATTCCTGGCTGATGCTGCTGGCCGTCGGCGCGACGTTGATCGCCACCAGCGGTCAGGTGGAAGCCGGCGGCCCCCGGACCCGCGCCGACCGCATCGCGCGGTACTACGCCGCCCAGCGCCCTTGGCACGGCCCCTATGCTCATACCGCGACGGGTCAACCCGTGCCCCTCGTCGTGCCGCCCACTTCGGTGATGCACAACAGTTGGAGCTGGGGCGTGGCCCAGTCGGAGATGGTTCCCATTTACCATCAATTCCACCGCGACTACATGCCCGGCATGGACTACGGCGGCAGCCCCATCTACACCACGCCCCTCTGGCCCAGCCACACCGACCAGCTCGGCGTGTACCCCATCCGCGGCCCGTGGTAGTCGCCTCGACATAACACCAATTTCGCCGCGTCGCTCGCGACGCGTGGTATGACGCTCGCTAGCGACCAATTAGCTGCGATTGCGTGCGGCAGGTGGGCTGCCGCCGGTCCGTTAACGGCAGATGAAGCGGCTCTGGCGCCGGTATCAAGCCGAGGGTGATCGCGGGCTGGTGCATGATTTGCGCGGAAAGCCGGCGAAGCGGCGGTGGCCCGGGCGGAAGCGGCAGAATCGCGCGCCGCGCAACAACCAATGGCAGGCGGTTCGGCGCCCCTGGGCATCATCGCCCGGGGTCAGCAGTTGGTGGTGCAGGCGGGCGTGGCCGCTGTGTGCCGCGCGTGTTGGACATTTTCTGCGACGTGCTCGACGCGACGACAAGCTTGCCCTCCGCCGCCTCGGTCCGTTCCTGGCTGCTACGACGCAGAGCTGGAGAAATGGTCGCGCGCTGGGAAGCGACAATGCCCTGCCAAGACGAACTTTGCCTGGGCCTCGCCTGAAAGTCAGTTCTGGCGCGCCCTGGAGCAGTTGGGTGTGCGTTTGATTCTTATTGGCGCTTGACAATTTTCACTATTCCAACGCTTGCCAACGACGTATCTGTATTCTAGGCTTGAAACCGACTCAACTTGATTCGCACACTCCCCCTGTTTGAAGGTCCGGCCCTGCCGGCCTGAGGTTTCACCAATGAATCGCACATCGCTGTTCGTTCTGTTGGCTCTCGTCGGGACGCTCGCAAGTCCGCTCCAGGCCGGTTGGCACCATCACCGACAATATTACCCCGTCTATCAAGCCGTCCCCGGCTATTACGTACCCACCGCAGGTGCGCAGTTTCAGTATCCGGCTGCTCAATATCAGTATCCGGCTGCTCAGTTTCAGTATCCGGCCGCTCAACCTCCAGCGCCACAGAACGCCACTGGCGACGCCGCCGAATTGCTGAAAAGACTGATTGGCGATCTGGTTACCAAACCGATCGAGAATGGAAATGGCGGTAATGCCGGTGATGGAACTTCCGCTGGGGACGCGACCCAGGTTCGGAAGGACCTGCAAGACCTGCGAGCGAGTCTGACAAAACTAGACACTCGAGTATCGGAGATCGATTCCAAGGTGCAAGCGCATGACAAGCAGCTCGTTTCGATTCAGGATGAGCTCAAGGCCCTTAAGCAAAACGCCAAAGAAATGCTCGCCCTGCGCAAGGCCGTCGCCGAAGTCAAATTGCAAATGACGGGTAAGACGCCAGCCCAGGTGAAGCAGGTTCTGGAATCGGAAGATTTCAAAAAGATCGTCCAAGGCATGATTAAGCCGGACGTCAAAATTGAGGATGCCCTGAAGGCCTTGAAAGACAAGATTGAAGCGTTGATCAAATAACTCTGCTAACACTGGCCAAAGTCGACTGCGCCGCAGTGTGAATGCGCCATCTTAGATAGCATGGGATAAATGCGCAAAGTCTTACTGCGCATGCTCGATAAAAAATCGGATTGCTGGCTAAAAGCTGACCGGATTGGCCCTTTTCGGAACCAATTCTGGTCGCTAGATTTCTCTTCCAGACATCAACGCAGCAGCGGCAAATTGCCGTGAAATTGCGTTCTTATGTGATGTTTTTAGCAGATTCCACGAGTCACTTCGATCGCGCCGCGAAGCCGCGCGCGGAGCATGGCATAGCAATTGCGATCACCTTCCTGAGTTTCCATTTTGCGCTCGCTTCCATCGCAACTCCCGCTTTTGGCAATGACCATTCTGCTTGAATTTGTCGCCGCCTTTATGTTTTTGCTGGTCCTGGGCTATTTGGCGCCCGCCGGCGGATACTACTGGTATTATCACCTGCAGTCGCAGCGCCGGCAGCTCGATCCGATACAAACTCGCCGACCCACGCGAGCCGGTATCGTGCGCGAGATCAAACTATCGCTCGTCAGCATTTTGATCTTTTCTGTGATGGCGACCAGTGTCTATGAA
>JAYTUF010000068.1:0-2952 GCA_043744755.1 Anatilimnocola sp. | reverse complement strand
GCTACCGGGCATCGGCCGGCGTGAAAGCGATCAACGAACTGAAGCCGATTCTTGGCCTGGAACTGACGGCCACCCCGCAGATCGAAAAGGGGACCAAGTCCGAACCGTTTACCAACGTCGTCTACAGCTATCCGCTGTCGGAGGCGCTGAAGGACGGGTTCGTCAAAGAACCGGCCGTGGCGACTCGTGAGAACTTCGACGCCAAGAATTATTCCAAGGAAGGGTTGGAGCGACTGAAGCTGGAAGACGGCATCCACGTCCACGAAGAAACGAAGACCCAGCTCGAACTGTATTCGCGAGAGAACAATGTCCGTCGCGTGAAGCCGTTCATGCTGGTGGTCGCTGAGGACACCACGCACGCCTCGGCGATCAAAGCCGTGATCGAAGATCCGCTGTTTTTCGGTGGCCAGTACAAGGGACGTGTGATCGAAGTTCATTCGCAGCAGAAGGGGGTCGAAAAGGACGAAAACGTGCAACTGTTGCTGTCGGTTGAAGACCCCGAAAACCCCGTCGAAATCGTCATTCACGTCAACATGCTCAAAGAGGGCTGGGACGTGACCAACCTCTACACCATCGTCCCACTGCGTGCCGCGAACTCGAAGACGCTGGTCGAGCAGTCCATTGGCCGTGGTTTGCGCTTGCCCTATGGCAAGCGAACCGGCGTCCCCGCCGTGGACCGGCTGACCATCGTTTCCCACGACCGTTTTCAGGAAATTGTGGACGAAGCCAACCGGCCTGGTTCAATCATCCGCACCGGCATCGTCATCGGCCGCGACATTCCGCTGGAACGGACCAAAGTGGTTGTGGCCCAGACAACGGTTGTCGAACGACTGGTCGGCAATGCGACTCCACCCGATGCCAGCACGCCCGGAGAAGTGCAGAAACCCCTCTTCACGGAACCGGAAGAACAGAAAGTAGCCCAGGCCACGCTGGACGTGCTGCGCGAATTTGAGCGGTTGCCATCGTCCGCCGATCTAATGAAGCCCGAAGTGTTGCAAAAGATCGTGGAGCGGGTAACAGAAGCCGTTCGTCCGGCGCAGGCGGTCTTGCCGGGCACGGTCGAACAGGTGGATATCGCCAAAGTGGTCTCTCAAACCATCGACGTGCGTAACGAATTGTCCATCGACATTCCACGGATCATCGTCACGCCTCGGGGTGATTCAAAGTCCGGATTCCGAGACTTTGACCTCGACTGCAAAACGATCCGCCTGCAACCGGTTTCACAAGAAATCCTGATTCAGCACCTGCAAAGTAACGAGCGATTCCGCCTCCGCAGTGGGGACGCCGTCATTCCCGAAACGCGACTGGAAGACTATCTCGTCCGGGGCCTGATGGATTTTGATGACATTAATTATGACGATCACGCCGAACTGCTTTATAAGCTGGCCGGTCAGATGGTGCGGCATGTGCAATCGTATTTGCCGAATCCGGACGACTTGCTGAATGTCCTGCAGGCGCACCAGCAGACGCTGGTCCAGAGTATCCACGCACAAATGCAGCACCATTTTGAGGAAACGGCCACCGAATTCGACGTGCAGGTCGCGCGGGGTTTTGTGACCCTCCGCCCGAACAATTACAGCCAGGCAGCCCACGAAAAGACGCGGCATTTCCGCACCACGGTCGATGACAAGCTGCTGATCCGGGGCATCCTGTTTGACGGGTTCAAGAAGTCGCTCTATTCCGTCCTGAAATTCCAGTCGAACTCTGAGCGGGTGTTCGCTGTCATTATGGAGGGCGATCCGACGGTCGCGAAGTGGCTGAAGCCGGTGAAGGGCGATTTTCGCATTTATTACGCTCACGACGACGAATACGTGCCCGACTTTGCGGTGGAAACCAAGACGGCCCGGTATCTCTGCGAGCCGAAAAGCTCGGCCGAAATGAAGGATGAGACCGTGCTGGCCAAGGCGCGTGCCGCATCGCTGTGGTGCCAGCGGGCGACCGAACATGCCGGTGGCAAACCGTGGAAATACCTGCTGATTCCATATGATGCCATTGATGAAACCAAGACGCTCGCGGGATTGGCCGCGACGTGGGAATTCCACGGTTGATGGCCGTCGAAATCTTTGCTGATTTGGTGCAGGTGTGATAAGAAGAGGGGCCTATGTCCGACACTGTAATCTGCCCAAGCTGCAAATACGAAATCGAAGTCACTGAGGTGCTCTCGGCCCAACTGCGAACGCAGTTGCAAAAAGAATTTGACGCGGACAATCGCAAGAAGGACGCCGCCATCGCGGATCGCGAGAACGCGGTCGTTCTCGCCCAGGCAGAAGTCGCCAAAGCCCAGCAGGATATCGACCGCCGAGTGGGCGAGAAGCTCGCCACCGAGCGGCAACTGCTCTCGGAACAGGCACTCGACAAGGCCCGCGAACAGGTGACTCTGGAGATTCGCGACAAGGATCAGCAGCTTACCGACGCGAATACAAAGTTGAAGGCAGCCCAGGATACCGAGCTCGCCTTACGGAAAGAACGCCGCGAATTGGAGGACGAAAAGCGAACGCTCGAACTGACGCTCAATCGCCGACTCGATGAGGAACGGTCCAAGATCCGCGACGCCGCCAAGAAGGAGGCTGCGGAAGAGCGTCATTTGAAAGAGGCCGAGAAAGACAAGCTGATCGGCGATTTGCGGACGCAAATCGAAGAACTGCGGCGGAAGTCTGAACAGGGGTCTCAGCAATTGCAGGGTGAAGTTCTGGAAACGGCGCTGGAAGAACTGCTGAGGCAGCATTTCCCATTCGACGAAATCACGCCGGTGCCGAAGGGCATTCACGGTGGGGATGTGATTCAGACCGTCCGGGACGCCTCCGGGGCCATCTGCGGCATCATCCTTTGGGAATCGAAGCGAACCAAAAGCTGGAGCGATAGCTGGCTCCCCAAACTCCGCGACGACCAACGTGCGGCAAAGGCCCAAATCTCCATCCTGGTCAGCCTGGAACTGCCCGGCGACGTGACGAC
>JAYTUF010000067.1:0-11577 GCA_043744755.1 Anatilimnocola sp. | reverse complement strand
CCGCAGCGGTGTCAATTGTCTTCGCACTGACATCCCGTGTGTCGCCACGCGGAGACGGATTTTGCTGGCAACTTGTACCCTGATCGGGTTCCGGAACCCGGCCTGATACCCTTCCTGAAACCACTCCGAGCGGACGCCGAAACCGTTCCGGAGAAAGGTTGCCGGTAGCCTTTCGGCACGCGACGGCGAAGTGGTTTCGACAGCCTCTCGCAACCCGTTCGCGGAACCCTTTGGAAGCGGCTTTGGAAGCCAAAAACAGCCTTCCGGCAACCGGCCTGAAAACCTCCCGGAGGCCTGCCTGAAACTACGTGTCGGTATCCTTTCAATTCCCCTTCCCAATCGGCGAACGTTGGGCGTATCCTCCGGTCACCACTCCCCTCCTCCGCATCGTCAAATTCCTCACCATGAACGAAGCCGCCGAGCTGACCGGCAAATCGCCCAGTTCCATCCGGCGAATTATCTATCCAATCCTCGACAATCCCAAACATCCTGATCGATCCCACATTGAGCCGAGTGCAAAAAAGGCGACCGAGCTTCGCCTCAAGGGAGAGAGTTTTGCCTGGCGAATCAGTGAGGAGTTGCTCGGCCGCGAGATTCCGGCGAACGACAGCAAGGGCGCCAAGGCGACGAAGCGAAACTCTGCCGAACTTGGCGATGCGTCGGCGGCCATTATCGACGTGCTCAAAGGAGAACTCGATATCAAGAATCAGCAGATCGCCGCCCAGAATGAGGTCATCAAGGGTCTCTCGGAACGTGTCCGAGAGGGGAATGTTCTCATGGGCTCTCTTCAACAGCGCCTGTCACTCACCGATGGCGCGTCGCCGCGGAATAATTCTGACATTGTCGAGGCTGGCACTTCCTCTCCGCAAACGGAGAAGGGGAGTGAAGCCCCGCCGAAAAAGACCCACTGGTTGTTCCGCAAGATTTTCTAGCCATTGGAATTGAGTTCGCCTCACATCCCCTCCGGCCCGAATAAACCGCAATCCGAGAAGCGATATCGCTTGCCGGGCATCAAGCGAGAGGGGATTAGTCAGCTCTCACTTTTGGAGACGGCCATTTGGCCGCTGCAAGGTGGCCGGAAGACCACGACCTTCGGCACGACGTTCTCCTTCAAATCGGCGAATGAGCAACGACAGGGGAATGTCACCGTTTATGCTCCGCTCGGTTTGCAATCCATCGACGAGTACATTCTGTGGGGACTGCTCGGCATCAGCCTGTCCCGCAAGCCGTCCGACCGGACACTGCTCGCGACTCCGTACTGGCTGATCAAGCGCCTCGGCATGTCGCTGGGTGGTTTTGCCTACGATCAATTGCGAGCTTCCTTGGAACGTCTCGCGCTCGTCGCCTATCAGAACACGGCGTTCTATAACCCAGTGACGCAGCAGCATGAGCGGGTGACACTGCACTTCTTCTCCACATTCCTTCCCACTCGCGGCAGGGGAGGAGACGTGGATGCAGAACGGGTCTGGCGGATTGAGTGGTCGCCGCTGTTTTTTGAAATGTGCCAGGCGACCGGCGGCACGCTGCTGTTCGACCTCGACCTCTATCGAAAACTTTCACCCGCGGCGCGGCGACTCTTCCTGAAACTCAAGGACCGCTTTTGGCGAGCGAAGCGGGTGTTTCTGAACGTCGATGACCTGACAATCAACGGCCTGGGATTCTCCCGCGAGCGACCGCTGAAGAAACGCAAATACGACCTGACCAGTTGCATCCGCGAGCTAATCGACCAGCGGGTGATCGAGCTAGGCAGGGGACAGTCCCACCCGCGACAACTGTTCTTGAAGCGACGCAAGGGGGTCTACGTCGTGCAGTTTTTTGAAGGGGCTTATTTCCGTCAGCCGCTGGCCGAACGCGCCCTATCGCCAACACAAGCGATTGGGGACGACCCGTTGTACCAGCCACTCCGCACGATTGGCGTTGACGAAGCGGGCATTCGCCGCTTGTTCAAGCAGTTTTCGCGACGCCGCATCGAACAGTGGATTCGCATCACCGATGCGGGGATGCACGAACGGCCGCAGGGATTCCCAGGATTCAAGATCTCGCCGGCGGCATTTCTCGTGGACGCCATTCAGAATGAACGGATGCCGCCCGACTGGATCTACGAACACGAGAAGAACCAGAAACGGCAGCAATGGGAAGTCGAGCGGGCGGCAATGGCCGCCGGTGAAGAGACGTTGCGGTTCGAGTATGAACAGCAGCGGTCGGCCGCCTTGCAGGCTTATCTCGCCCACGGCGAAGGGCGCGCTCGCTATCACGAGTACCATGCTGTGTTCTTAGAGTTCTATCGCACCGTTGAACCGGGACGGCAGCAGGAGGCTGCCCAGGCGGCGGCGGTCGGCAAAGTCGATCGGGAGCACTTTCAATTCCCAGATTTTGGTATCTGGCTGTTGGAGCAGCGCTCGCCGACTGTTTGAGTTGGGGAAGGAGTATTGGTGATCGCCGGACCTCTTTTGTGCGTCACCATTGGTGATCGCCGGACCGACTATTGGTGATTGCCGGACCTTTTTCAAGATTGCCTTCTCACTTCTTAGCTTGCTTTAGCCAAAAGTCACCGGTCGGTTTGTTGCCTACAAAGCTACTTACAAAGCATTCTGTTAAAAGCAAAGTAGGGGAGCGGGCTGAGGCCCGCCTGCTGGGATAAAAATTGGCAAGGAAGCGGACCGCAGGAGCGGTCCGTAGGAACCGCAACTCAGGAAAGGAAACCAGTTCTGCGCCGTTGGCTAGGCCGTCGGTAGAATGGTTCCGGCGGCCGGCTGCGGCGGAGAGGGGAACATCGCCTTCCGCTCGCCGAGCGATCGCCGGGGGCGGCGGCCAACAGGCGACCATGGCGCACGGAGTGCGACCTTCGACTCGGCTTGAGAAAGCCGAAATCAGCCACTCGGCGAGGGGCAGCGCGTCGCAGGGCTGCGCCGCGACAGGCGGGCATCCGACACGCTGGCACTCGTACCTCGTGACCGACGCGGCTCCTGCCCGCCTGTCGCGACCGCTTAGCAGCGGCCTCGCGACGCCTGCCCGCACCACCCAGACTCCCGCCTGAGCAGCGGCGGAGCCGCCAATTCCCGCGGCAGGAGACCGCGGCGAGGAAGGCATTCCACACATCCACTCGCAATTTCCACGCAAAATACCCCAGGCCGGTGTGGCCTGGGGCGGTGCGTAACCTCACAAGGCGAGCGTCAGTAACTGAGCCGCCTTGGCGTCGATATCCAGCCGGTCGCCGGCATTCTGCACTCGTCCCCCGAGGCGCGTGAGCGCATCGACGAGTGAGAAGATGGTGAAGGCTCCTTGCTGCCGGGCGATTTCCAGCGCCTCTTTCGCAAGAGTGCGCGGAATCCCATTTTTCGACAGCTCCTTCAGCACTTCGTCGGCGTCCGAGCCGAGTTTCTCCTTCATCGCTTTGCCGATCACTTTCACAAACCCGTCGCGCCGCTCATCCCGGCGCCGCACCAGCGAGTCGATCGTGCGGCGAATGTCGCTGAGGACATTGCCGACGCCGGCCGTGTGCTTGCGGGTGAGTTCAACCACTTCGACGGCGTCCCACACGATATGGTTCTGGCACACGGCCTGAAACCAAAACGTGGAGATGCCGACCGAGCGTTTGCCCACTTCCGAGTTCCACAGGAAGAACCCGGGCGCGAAGGCTTGATCCCCGATCTCAGCCCAGCCGGTGGGATCGATCAGGAAGCAGAACAGATCCTCTTCGCCGGCGTAGATGCCGGTGGCGCCGTTCATGCCCGCTTGCGGCGGCGTGAAGTCGGTAGCGACTTCGCGGGCCAGGTTCACAACATCGATGTTGTGCAGCCGCGTGTAACTGACGCCGTGGATCGAGCGCACATGGCTCTCGGTCGTCAGCAGTTGCAGCGGCTTCTGGCCGTAGGGCAGTGTGTCAGCGAAGACACGGGTGGCCGTCTCCGGTCGCAGCCGGTTGACTGTATCGCGCGACACGTGGGCCAGGCCACAGAGTTGGCCGAAGCTCCAGGCGTTGAGCGCGAATTCTCCGTCGTCTCCGACCGCCAAAGCGAAGGAGTCGTCGCGCGGCACGGCCCGCAGCTTCTGCGGCGGATGCCAGCGATCGATAGACTGCTGCTTCTGTTCGCGACAGAAACGAGCGAGGGCGTCGAGGTCGGGGAACCGTTCGTCGTCGCGACGACGAAACAATTCCCGGTTCGCATGCGTCAGGTTGGTCATGTGACCGTCTCCGAAATGAAAAGAACAGGTAACGCTGTCTGCTCCACGCTGGAACAGACGGCAGACAGCGTGAACCGGTCAGCTCTCAATCGCAATTCGCGAAAACACATTGGGAGACGGCTGGCCAGCCAAGATGAACCATTCACGTCTGACTCGCGTATGGCTGGCACCCAAAGAATGTGCGACTCAGCCGCGAATTATCTACCGAGGCAATAGCTCAGCTCGCTGAATAGCTCCGTCAAATATGTTTTCGCGGCGTCCGACTTGATGTACTCATTGAGCGTGTGTGGTTTACCTTGGTCGCTCGCTTCGACAACCTTGCCACTGCTAACGGTCAACCTCTTCGTCTTCTCGATTTTGCCGGGGACGAAAGATAGCCACCAAATGCCATATTCTAGCCCGTGTCTGCGAACAAGCTCTTCATCAAATTCCCACGCTGCACCTGCCGACTTGAAAAGATAGTAATCAGCGACGCTGCCGTTCAGCTCCCCAGCGAAAGCTTCCTGAATCGAACGAGGAACCGTTTGTCCGTCCCAGACTATGGTGCCGCTCACTCCTTCTCGTCGCGAACCATCGGCAGGAACGACCATCATCGTCATTTGTGGGACGTAGCGTGGATCACCAACTACCGCAAAGCGATACAACGACTCGGGCAAATACAGCGGATTGTAAATGTGAATCAAAACATTTCCATCAGCGAACTGCGTCTCAACGTGCTCAAGAAACCACGCAAAGGCTCGCTCCCACGTCGGATTGCCGCGTAAACAGTTCTTCGCCTCATCCCGTACTTGCGCCCAATCCAGCTTGTGCCTCGGACTGGCAAGCCGACTATAGCGCACGGTGCTTGCACCACCTACGCCTTTCACCAAGTTGATCACGTCGGAGTCCGTCGTGACCAGTGCCGATTCAAACGGCCCGACACGCTCGATGGACTCGACCGCCCAATCATCCTCAACCATTGCAGTGAATGCCTCCGGACCGCTTGGGGTACATTCCAAATCGATTGTACGAAAATGGTCTCCAATCGATTCTTGCACCGTTGCCAGAAACGCGTCCTCGACGCTTTCACGGACAGATTGCGTATCGGACAGGTCACCTCCAATCTCTTCCATTTCCGCGATGAAGATTTTCTCTAGCCCGTCCATCACGTGTGCAGTCACCTGCGTAGGAACGAAGTACGCTCCGAATGGATAGATGACACGTCGGTCTCCGCCGGCGTACTTTAGAAGCAGCAATAAATAACCTTCTGAACCGGCGGTCGTGTACGCGTCTCGAAGCAAAGCGAGCCATTTTGTCCGCTCTTCCAAGGTCGGATAGAGGTATCTCAAGTGCAGCCGAAACGGGGTCGGGGGAGGGTCTTGGGCGTGGTCAGTAACTTTCTCGGACTTCGTGACATTTCCCGATTCAATCACGGCGATTTTGAATCCCTCCGTTTGCGTTTCGCAAAGTCGTCTGAATTCAGAGTACGGCACGAGCAGTTCATGCCAGGTGGTTGAGACGATGAAGCAACGAATGCGATGAGCGGGCACTCCATGCTGCTGGCGAAACAAGGGCATGTATTTCAGGATTTCGAACAACGCTTCGCGCGCCGCCTGATCCGAGCGCTTGAGCTCGATGATGACGAGATTGCCCAAGGCGTCCTTCGCAAGTATGTCGACGAAGCCTTTTGCGCCAACTGGATTTGAAAGCTTGTGATTGACCTCGATCAACGTGAGGCCTGCTTCCAAAACGCCGAGAGTCTTGCTAAGGCTTTCGCGAATCTTCTCTTCTGTGGGCACCGGTGTTTGGCTCCAAAAGTGCTTCTGGGCAAGGCGTCTGGTTCATGCAGACATCTGGTGATCAGAACTTCTTGATGCAGGCAGTTTACCTTTTCAAAAGGCTTTCCAGGCTGGCACGGGTCAATAACTCGGGCTGCATGTCGGCGAAACCTCCGCCGTGCATGGTCGGGGACCAGGCCAGCCGCACGTCGAGTTGCTGCTGAGCGAAGAACCACAAGGCTTCTTTGGCCCCTTCGCTCCCGCTGGACTGACAATCGAACAGCAGCGTGACGCGGCCGGAGGCGAGTTGCTTGGCCCAGCGAGTAATTTTCTGTCCCTGCGCTTCCGTCATTCGGTTGGACATGATGCCGAGCGCCGGCAAGCCGGCGTTGTCCAAGCCAATGACATCGTTGAAGCCTTCGACGATGACCAAACCATGTTGGGCGATGAATTCACGGTAGCCCGGTTCCGCCAGACGTGACGCCTGCTGGCCGAACAGTTCTAGTCCCCGGTGAAAGCCTTTCGGAAATCTGTGTTTGCCGGGAGGCTCTTTCGCCGCGCGTTCGGCCGGGGAGAGGCGAGCAAACTCGCGTTCTTTCTCTTCGTAATGCACGTCGCGTCCAACCCACGACAGCACCTCACCCCCTTCCGAGAGGACGGGATAGATCAGGTTGCCACGGAGGCTCCAGCCGCGTTTGTCTCCACCGCCATCTTGTGGCAAATAGCCAACCTTCCACTTTTGCATCGACTCGGAAGTGAGACAGGGATGGCGGCGGACATAGGCAGCGGCGGACGGATTCATTTGGGACACGTCGCGGACAAATTTTTCGTCGATCGTGGCCAGCTCGCGGATCCGTTCGTCGTCGTTGCTGGCGAGAGCGACATTGCGCTCCGGCGGCGGTGCCGATGGGGGAGTGGTCGGTGTGGCCGGGGAATGAGTTGCAGCGGCAGAGTCCGCCACGAGTACTTTCTTCACACGCTGGAATTCGTCTCCCTTGAGCTTGCCGCCGGCCGGTTTGGCGGCGGTGAGCCAGCCGTGCATGAGCGTAAGCAAGTTTCCTCGGAAGCCACATTCATAGGCGTGGCACTGAAAGACCTTCTGCGGATTCTCTGTATTGATCGCCACCTCCCGCCGCCCGCAGTGATCTCCCGCGCAGCCGAAGGGGCAATCGATCCGCACTTCGGGGCCAGAGCCCTTCACGTCCAGAGACGCACCGCATTTCGCGGCGGCGGTATCAAGTGTCGTTGCTGCCTGGAGAGCATCGACGTCGGCGTAGGCGGAACGTTCCTTCACAGAATGCGTGGTAAATGTAGCAGGGAAACGGTAGCATTCCGAAATTCGCATGTCCAACGCAGTGGTCCTGAGTGAACGGGACCTATCACTCCTCCGGCTTTTGGAAATGACGTTGGCGACGGCTGCCCAACTGCGGAAAGCCAGTATCACATTTCCCGGCGAGCCCTTCCGTGACGAACGGCGCGTGCGGGAGCGTTTGCAGACGCTTGCGGCGGCGGAATTGGTGCGAGCTTGGCCGGCTGCAGTCAGCGGTGGGGGACTGATGCACTACTACCGGCTCACCGCGGTTGGCTTCCGATCGATTCATCCCGATCACCCCGATGCTCCGGCCCGGACCCTCGTCTCGGAAATAGCCCCCTCCAGATTTCAGCACGCAATGGCCACGGCCGAGATCATCGTGCATACGATTGTGGCCTGCCACGAATCGCGCGTCCGAATTCTGCGATACCACGGCGACGGACGGTTGACACTCGCCGCTGGAGCCTATGTTCAACAACCGGACTGCCATTTCCAATTTGAGCAGGGAGAACGCATCTTCAACGTGCTGTTCGAGGTGGACAATGCGACCGAGCCGATCGATTCCACGCGGGCGAGCAGCATCAAAGCCAAACTGCTGGGGTACGAAGCGTACCAGGACTGGGTGTGGGACAACTGGCGGCGGGGCGGGAGGCAGGGGCCGCGGCCGTATTTCCGGGTCGTTTTTCTGACCCGCGGCGCCGAACGGGCGGTTCACATTCTGTGGTGCGCGAAACAGTGTGCCCGCAATTCAGCCCGACGACTGTGCTACGCCGGTACGCAGGATGCGTACCTCAGCGACCCCCGCGCGGTGACTACGCCGCTCTTGAACGACCACCACGGCGGCTGGCAGAGTTTGGTAAATGTTCACCCTTCCTCAATCATCCTACGGAGTCCAATCCGCCTGACCTCGCCACCTGTGCGCTCCCCAATTCTGTGAGGGCGACGCAACTTTAGTTGCTTGGTCCACGGGAGAGAATCGTCGCGAATTCGGTGCATTCCCACGGAAAATGAGTTTCAGCGACATTCACTTGCGCGATCCGGAACTCTGTGGAAGGCTGTGCAGAGCTTTCTGTCACCGTGATGGAAGGCATCCTTTGCACCGGTCTTTCCAATCGCCGGTGAACCACTTTTCAGGAGTTGTGACATGAGTAAGAACAAGACCGCCAGTAGCACGACGACCGAGTCGACTGAGGCGAGGCGCTCGAAGGTGCCGCCCGAGAAAAAGATCGGGCCCTTTGCCAACGGGGTGGGAGTCTGCATTTGGCTCAACTACATCGAGACCGAGCAGGGCGAGCGGACGGTGCGCAGCATCACCGTGAACCCGCGACGGTACTTCGATCGCGAGAGCAATCAGTGGAAGGACGCTGGCGGCTTCAATCCGGCGGATTTGCCGGCCCTGCTCTTCGCACTGGCCAAAGCGCAGGAGTACTGCTACGAGACGCCGGTTCCGGGGCAGCCGCCCTCGAACGGCGCGCCAGGCAGTCCACCCGCGGAGGAGACCCCGTTCTAGGTTCATTGGCGGAAGACTTGGGGCAGAGGTGTCCCCGTGTGTCACAACACGGGGCTCTTTGAGGGAGCAAGAATCTTCTCGCGGCGTCGATGTTAGATTGCTAGTCTGGGGCTGCTGCCCGTTCGTCCGAAGTACCTGCCGCCGCCATCATGCTGCGGCCCTTCTTCCTCCCCCGGGAATGAGGAACGTGGGTCTTCGCGTGTGAAACGTTGGCAGTACCGCCTCGCAAGATTCAGGCACAATCGAGTGGGGCGGTTTTTGGGAGTAGTGGTACGCTAGGTCCGTGCTCACCCTGCTCGCCGCACCCCCCGACAATGAGCGCGGCCCCCGCTACATGGAGAAAGCGCTGGCCGCCATTCATCAAGCGCATCTCCACCGTCAGCCCATCACGCTGATGTACCGTGCGATCGCGGGTGAGATTGGCCTGCTCGTCCGCTGCAACGCGGCGATCCAGGAGGCGGTGATTGGACCGATTACCGCCAACTATCCGAACTGCTCGCTAAGCCGCATCGAGGAACAGCCAGCGGCGGAACAAGAGATTTGGTCCGTCGATTTGGAATTGATTCCGGAATCATTTCCCATTCTCCGTCATGCCCAATTTGAGGATCTCCTGAATCACAATTTCGCGGATCCCGTCAGCAGTTTGCTGCGGGCAATCAGACCAACACAGCCGCTCGATTGTCGGGTCGAGATTACCTGCCTGCCTGCCTCCCATCGCCGGTGCCACATGGTTCGGCGTACCGTGAAGCTGCTTGACCGGGAATTCTTTCGCCGGCATCACCACCTGTCGGCGTTCTATGCGCGCCACGCGACGCAATCGCGGCTGTGGTGGCTCGCGAGTCTCCTTGGAGTTCTTGCTCGGGCCACACCAATTCCCACACACAGCATTCTCGACACGTCCACGAGCCGACTCCATGAACGAGAGGAAGACCTCCAGGCTGCGTCAGATAAGATGGGCGGCCACCTGTTTGAAACACACATCCGTCTGATCGTTCAGGGGCCCAGGAACTATGAAAGGGAAGCCATCGACCGACTCCGCAGCATGATCGGAGCGCACGGCGCCTTCACACGATCGAGGCTCGCAATGTTTCGCGCCTTGCCAGTGCGAAGGGGCAGCCTTCGCCCATACGGTAGACGGGGCTCTTTGTTCTCTCACGAGGAGCTTGCCACGCTCTGGCATCCACCGACCTCGATGGCAGCGGCCGAGCGTTTGAAGATGAGCGATTTTACGGAACTTGAAGCTCCGGTTTCATTTCCGTCAGAAAAGGAAGAGGGGAGCGTGGTCTTAGGCCGCGTCCGATTTCGCGAGGACACCCGGGCGGTGGGCATGGCATTGGAAGATCGTCGGCGACACCTCTATATCGTCGGCAAGACCGGCATGGGAAAGACGACGCTGCTGCAAAACATGATCGAAGCTGATATGCATGCCGGCCGCGGCGTCTGCCTTGTCGATCCGCATGGCGACCTGACTGAGACTCTTCTTGGTTTGGTCCCCCGCAACCGAACAAACGACGTGATCCTATTCGATGCCGGGAGCCGCGACTTTGCCGTCTCCTTCAATCCGCTCGCCTGTCCCGATCCAGCTCGCATCGACCAGGTTACGTCTGGCGTTGTGAGCGCCTTTAAGAAGCTGTATCAGTCGTGGGGACCGCGATTGGAAGACACGCTCCGCAATGCCGTCTACGCCACCGTGGAACATGGCGGCAACTTTCTGTCCTTGATGCGGCTGATGGGGGATAGGACTTATCGCGAAAGGACTGTGGAGAGCATCCGCGACGAAGTAGTTCGAGCATTCTGGGTGCATGAGTTCGCAGGCTGGAGTGACAACTACCGTACGGAAGCGGTCGCCGCCATCCAGAACAAGATTCGCCCTTTCCTCACCAATACGCACGTACGCGCGATTGTCAGTCAGCCCGGTCCGTCGCTCGACCTGCGCGGCATCATGGACAGCGGGAAGATTTTGCTTATCAATCTGAGCAAGGGACGAGTGGGCGAAGACAACTCCGCGATGCTCGGCGCATTCCTTGTCACGAGTCTGCAACAGGCAGCGATGACGCGAGCAGATATTCCGGAGGCCGAGCGGCGAGACTTCTTTCTCTACGTCGACGAGTTCCAGAACTTTAC
This sequence comes from Anatilimnocola sp., assembly GCA_043744755.1. GTDB lineage: Bacteria > Planctomycetota > Planctomycetia > Pirellulales > Pirellulaceae > Anatilimnocola. Next base: position 689 of record JAYTUF010000067.1, on the reverse strand, counting down.
AACCAACAGCTTCGCGTCCGTCCTTTCCGAGGCACGCAAATTCCGTCTGAGCCTCACCATCGCACATCAGTATTTGGAGCAGTTAGACGAACCCACCCGAAGTGCTGTCTTTGGGAACGTCGGCTCCATCGTGGCATTCCAAGTCGGCAGCGACGACGCCGAACTGCTTGCCCGGCAATTCAGCAAGTTCATCGGCCAAGTGCGACCCGAGCAGCTTGCTGGTCTGCCGAAGCATACGGCGTACGCACGGCTGCTTATTGACGGGCTCCCAAGTCAGACCTTCTCCCTTCAAACGATGCCACCGAACTGCTCATTCGATCCTGCTCGGGCGGAAATTATCCGGGCGGTTGCCCGGCGGCGATTCGGCGACCCAAATAAGTCCAAACTGGGAAGCGGGGAGGAGCGCCTACCCTTGGACGCCGCGGAAATTCTTACGGAGTACGCCAGTCTGCAATCCTATTGACCGCTGCGCCGGAAAAGAACCCGCGAGCCGCCTAGCGAACGTACTGGAAAATGGCGGCTTGAAGGACGGACATCGGCTCGTTGTGGGCGCAGCGGTCAATAAGTCCAGGCATGCGACGCATCCGCCATCGGTCAATCGCTCCACTGCGACTTCCAGCCGGCGAATGAGAGCGTTCTTGTGACGATGCGTACCAAGCCGTTGGGCGTTAAGAAGTTCAGTAAGAGCC
>JAYTUF010000066.1:0-2953 GCA_043744755.1 Anatilimnocola sp. | reverse complement strand
TTGGTTCCCGAGTTCGTTAGCGTCGCTTTCAGCATCGCAGCTAATGTTTCGGTCGGTGCCTCTTTGCTCGCCAGGACCCGATCAATCGCCCGCGGCATTAGGCTCATCACATTCTTTGAACTGACCAGATTCTTCCTTTCGAATTCAGCGACGAAGTCCGGGCTCTGCTTCTCCAAGAGCGGATGCAAGTTCTGCCAGACAATGTGCGGAATGAGTTGATCCTCGCCGCAGTTTTCGAGGACGTGCAACAACGTGGGTATCGTGTGCTCGTCGGTTTTCGTCGCCACGGTTATGGCGACTTGCAGTTGAACATCGGGTGACACATCGGTGGCGAGCGCTCGGACTTGTTTCCACGCGGCTTCACTGCCGCCGAAGTTGCCGACGGTGCGGACCGCCCAGGCTCGATAGAGCGGGTCTTTGTGGCTCAGCAATTTTGTGAGATAAGCTTCATCCGGCTGTTGCAACGATAACGTGGTGAAGAGCGCGTGCAGCCGGGCCTTGCGCGGCGCGCTTTCATCGAGCGCCAGGGCTTGCAACGAGCGGGCGAGCGAACCGTCATCCCGCTTGCGATTACCGGTCAAGCGTTCGGTAAGAACTCGCTGCGCTGTACTGCGGGCGTAGTCGTTATGCTTATGCAGCAGCGCAATCAACTCTTCGTTGCTCAGCTTCGCCAGATCAAACGGCTTCGCATGTGGCGTGTCCTTATACCGCACGCGATACAGCCGGCCGTTCAAACGGTCGATCCCTTGCGGGTCGCGGTTGGCGTCTTGATAGCAGTGATAACGGTCGTACCAATCGAGCACATACAGGCTGCCATCGGGGCCTGTCTTTTGCACGACGGGCATGAACCAGACGTCGTTGGCGGTGAGAAAATCATCTTCGCCGGTCGCGAAGTAGCTGCTGCCGTCGCGCTTCAGCTTATCGACGTTGATGCAGCCGCCGTGGATGTTTCCCATGTAAAGCTTCTCGCGATACTTCTCCGGGTAAGCATCGCTATCGAAATAATGAATGCCGCAATAGGCCGCGGCCTGATGCTTGTGCTTGACGATGCTCTCGATCTTCCAGGTATGCGGCGGATAAGGCCCGCCCTGCCGATTGTAATAGCCGGTGCGGGTCAGGTGCCAGAGATGATCGATGACGCAAGCGCTGATGAACGCGCTCCCCTCGCCGTCGAAGGCCACGCCCCAGGGGTTGCTCGTCCCTTCGCAAAAAACATCGAACTTCTTGGTGATGGGATGAATGCGAAACAGTGCGCAGGTGAACTTCCAACCAGCGTCTCCTTCGCGGTAGTGCGGTGAGGTCTTCGGATATTTGATATGTGAATAGTTAAACACGCCATTCAGGCCATACAAATATCCATCCGGCCCCCACGTCAGCGAATTCGGCAACTCATGCGTATCATCCCGGCCAAAGCCGGTGACGATCACTTCTTGCTTATCGGCTTGGCCGTCGCCATCGGTGTCTTGCATGAACAGCAAGTCCGGCGCGTTGGCCACCCACACTCCGCCGTAGCCCACGGCCACGCCGCTGGGAATGTTCAACCCCTCGGCAAAGACCGTGAACTTATCGGCTTTGCCGTCGCCATCGGTATCTTCCAGCACCTTCACCCGATCACGTCCCGGCCCCGGCTCCCGCCGCGGATATTCAAAGCTCTCGGTGATCCACGCCCGCCCCCGCTCATCAAACGTCATCGCCACGGGGTTCACAATATCGGGCTCACTCGCAACCAGCTCCACCGTGAACCCCGGCGGCACCGTCATCTTGGCAATCGCCTCCGCGGGCTTCAGCGCCGGCCCCGGCAACTTGTCTTGACGACGGGGGATGAAGTCCTCGGCAACTGCCGGCAACGAACAACCAATCAGCAGTAAGCTGAAACAAATTCGCAAATGCATCGAACCATTCCGGAGAGGGCGAGAGGGACAATTGGGGAGCCGCGATTATCGCCTGACAAAATTCGCGGGGCAATGAAAGAACTGCGATTGCGGTGAAGCAGCCCGCCGAGCGTTTGTGGAGCGGCGGAGGGGCGCGTAGAATTGAGTCAGCGTCGATGTTCGGCTGAATCTTACTGGGGCACTGAGGATGTCTGTCAAGCAACAACTACAGGAAGTCGTCGCCTCACTGCCCGATGACTGCACGATGGATGATTTTCGCTATCACCTTTTGCTTCGGCAGAAAATGGAAGATGGGCTGCAGGCGATTGAACGGGGGCAAGTGCATTCACATGAGCAAACAGTGGAGATCGTCAAGGCCTGGCGAAAGTCATCTGGACCGATCCAGCCCTAGCGGATCTGTCGCGGGTTTTTGAATTCATTGCCCAGCGTTCCCAATCGCCTGATACACAGTCGCTTGATACGGCTGAACGAGTCTGCCTCGAATTGCTCTCCGCAACCCACGAGCGCCTGACGCATATGCCGGATTCAGGAGCCTTACGTCGGGAAAGCGAAGTTGATGGATGATGTAGCTGTAGTAGTTGGCAAAATTCTTTCGAAGAAGTCCCTTTACGTTCTCGAACATGAACGCCTTGGGCTGAAGTGAATTTAGTCGCCATGCCATTCCGCGCCGCGCGAATAAATCTGAACGTACGAGCAAGGCGGCAAACCCGGATACAATTGTCCACGGCCTCTGTAGCCTAATCGACTCCGATGGCGCCAAAATTTAATCGCAAAATCTTCCAATTTCGGACCAGACTTGTCCACCCTGGAGCGTCTAATCTTGTTGGGAGTTGCTCATTGACAATTGAGGAGAATTGGGGCAACGGAAACCGGGGTCGGGAGTTTTTGGCGAATAGCGATTATCCAGAATAGAGAGATTTCACTCGCCAAAGACTCCCGACCGCTGCCCCCGCTGGTCAACGGCGGGGTGGCTGTGTTTTCGCGATAGCGATAACACGGCCTGACCTGCGATGTCGCGTTTCATTGTGAGTTGCGGCGTGGGACGTTTTAGCGCGCCGGCC
>JAYTUF010000065.1:0-11582 GCA_043744755.1 Anatilimnocola sp. | reverse complement strand
TCGTGACCACCGCCGGCGAGAACGTGATCATCGCCAGCGGCCGGCGAATGGACGTGCTGACACAGCTCGCGGCGGGTGAACCACTGGGCACGCTCTTTCAAGCCCAAGGCAAGGGCATCACGCCCTTCAAGCGCTGGCTGGGCTTCAGCGCTCAGACTCGCGGCCGAATTCAACTCGACGCCGGTGCTCGGCGGGCCATTGTCGAGCAAGGCCGCAGCCTGCTCGCGGCGGGCATCACGGGCACGCAAGGCGAATTCAAAAAGGGAGACGTCGTCGCCCTCTGTGATGCGGAGGGCATGGTCGTCGCCCGCGGCCTGACGAACTATTCATCGGCCGAAGTCGAGCGGGTGAAGGGACTGAAGTCGGAGAAGATCGCCCAGGTGCTGGGGCAGCGGCCTTATGAGGAAGTGATTCACCGGGACAATTTGGCGATTGTGAAGAAGTGATCTCGATCTGAATGAGAGTCTCATGCGATGACAATCAATATTGTTCGTGGCAATTCCGATGCAGTAATCGACGAAATTGTCGCCGCCTTGGATCGCTACGAAGTAGACCACCCGACTGCGAGTATCGATCTGTACCGGCAGAATTCCGTCTCGGTGCGAGTGCGAATCATTGATCCTACCTTTCAGGGAATGGGCAGGACTCAGCGAAGTCAACTTGTGTGGCAATACCTGTCTCAACTTTCCGACGAAGTGCAAAGCGATATCAGTACAGTCCTGCCTCTTTCGCCAGATGAAGCGAAGATGTCCTTTGCGAGCTTCGAGTTCGACGATCCAATCCCTTCGAAGCTATAGACCGGTTTGATCACGCCCCCAAGTCAATCTCACTCACCGCCAATTCCACGCTCGCGGTGAATGATTCGCCGGGCGGCAGCACTCGCAAACCTGCATCAAGGCCACGCTCGGTAAGTTCTGCCGCATTGGGGACGCAGGTGTAAGGTTCAATGCAGATCGCTTCCCGATGAGGCGGGGTGAAGACGACGCACTCGCGGAAGGTGGATGAGAAGCTGATGTGCAGCGCGAGCTTGATGGCGGGATCATAGACGTGGCCGCGGCACCAGCCAGCTTCGAAGTCGAGAGCGGTGAAGACATCGTCGAGTTGCAAGCTGCCGAAGGATGCGCCGGCGCGGTATTGCTGAATGTTTTCGAGCGGCGAGCGCTCGCCGGTCGGCAGCATTCCGTCGAGGTCCCAGCGCTCGTTGCCCGGTAATAGAACAAGGCAATTGTCCGCGGAGCCATCTTGAAATGGGACGTGAAAATAGGGATGAATGCCGAGGCCGCAAGGGAGCGGTACGTCGCCCGGATTTTCGACCAGGTAATTCATCCGCAAGATGCCGCCGCTCAGGTCGTAGCTGGCGGTGATGCGAAAATCGCCGGGCCATTGTTCGAGCAGCGAAGGATCATCGACGCTGGCTTGAAACTGCCCGATTAACTTGCGGCGATCGCGCTCGACGATTCGCCACGGCCGCGTGTGTACGAAGCCGTGGATGGCGTTGCCCAAGGCATCGCCCGCGGGGAGCGAATATGTCTTGCCTTGCCACGCGAACGTGGTGCCGCGAATGCGACCAGGAAAGGGAAACAGAATCGGAATGCCGCTGCGTGAGGGCCGGTCGCTGCCGGAGAGGAAGGAGGGCGTTCGCCAGATCAAGTCAACCTGCCGGCCCCGATGCGGCACCGAGAAGCGATGGCAGTTGAAGCCCAGGCTGACGAGCACTTCGGCCGTTGCGCCGCTGGCGGGATCGTTAAGCGTGATGTTTTCCATGGTTAACTTCGCTGGAGTTCAATGGGGACGTGCCACTGGCAAGGAAGACGAGCGGATGACTTTCCATCGAGAATACCGTGGCCGAGTCTTCCTGCCAGTGCTGGGCTGCGGCTGCAGGTCAGCACTGGCCGTCAGTCGCGACGACGGGGCCTTGCGAAAACGGGTCTATGGGCGCGACTTCCTTGCCAGTGGCACGCGAGCCGGTATCGTGAGTGCGTTTTATGGGTCGAGAAAGTTGCCGCGCGGCGGTCATCAACAAAATTACCGCCGTCATCGCGATCATGGCGCGGATCAACGCGCCGCGACTGGCTTCGCCGAGCGTGATATCGGCCAACTCTCGCAGCAGCCAGATGACCACTCCCAATGAAATGACCAGACACAGCGTTGGCAGCCAGGCGGAGCCGGTGAGTTGCGATTGCATCTCGGCGGGCGTGGTGACCAGCAGCCAGAGACCGACGATCAGTTGCAAGCCGGTCGCTAGGAGCGCACTCCACCCGCCCCAGGCCGTGATTCGTTTGATCCCGCGCGGATCTTCGTCCTGCTTCATTTGCCGCAGCACGAATCCGAGCAATAGCAGTCCCGCGACCGCCACCGATGCCAGCGCGAAGTGAACAGTGAGCGCCGGTGTTTCATCCAGCAGCATCAAGCGGCGGAACACGTCGGGCGTAAACACCGCGTTCGGTATTTCGATGTCGCCCTGAAAGGTGTCATCCGCCAGTTTGTTGGCCACGATCAGGAGCGGCGGAAAGTGATAGAGCAGATTGGTACTCGCGAACAGCAACAGAAAGCAGCGGGTCATAAAGCCCCCGCGGGTCGGGATCACGACGCAACGACGCCAAGCCCAATAAATCGCGAGGAGCACCGCGGTAACTAATAATTCGAGTATGCCATTGTTGAGCTTGCGCGAAAGTTGCACCTGCCAGATGGTCTGATACTCAGACGTCCAGCGCAGCCAACCGAGCAGTAAGCCCAATCCGGCGCCGACGATAAGGGCCAGCATGGTGGCGCTGGCTAAATAGCGGGCCGCTCTCGCAGCAACGGCGTCGCCGCGGCGATCTTTCCATTCGAGCCAGAGTCCCAACAACGGAGCGCCGGCCGCCACATTCATACACGCCAGGTGTGCGGCCAGCAACACGATTTCGAAAGCAACAACCACAGCCGGCAAAATCCTGGAATCGAAAAATGAGCAATCGCGAGGAGGCATTATATCGCGTCGCGCGGTCGGTAATGGCTTGTCCGGAAGAGGAAAACCGTTCTTCGTTTGGCCTTTCGCAGCCTGGGTCCGCGTGGTAGCTTAATGGATTCAAAATTGCACTGCGGACCAGTCCCGAACCAAGCGGAATCGCGTTGCCCACGGTTGGTAACCCGTCTGAGGCGGCTGAGTTGCGTCGATTTACAGGTGATTCCATGGCCAAGCCTCATCGTGCCCTGAAGAAAGCCAACCACGGCAAGCGTCCCGCGAATGCCAAAGCCCGGCGTGCCAAGCGGAAGCTCGTTCGCACCTAAGGTTGCGAGGAGTGACGTCGTGCCTCTGCAAGACTTTTTGATTGACTATACAAAGTTCGACTTCAGCCGCCCCCTGGCGACGCTGGAGGATATTCGCAAAGTCAATCCGCAGCGGTTCGAGATGGAGCAACTGTCGGCAGTCGTCTATGTTGACGAAACGCAATACCTGAGCGTCGGCTACAAAGACACGTCGCCCGACGACTTTTGGGTCCGCGGCCACTTTCCGCACCTGGCCATCATGCCGGGCGTGGTGATGCTGGAGGCGATCGCGCAGCTCTGCAGTTTCGTCACGCAACGGTATGACTTGCTGGGGGCCGAAGTCGTGGGCTTCGGCGGCCTGGAAGATGTCCGCTTTCGCGACGCGGTGTTTCCCGGCGAGCGCTTCATTGTGATGTCGAAACTGGAAAAGGTCCGCCGCGGACGAATGATCGTCTGCCGATTTCAGGGGGCCGTGGAAGACCGGCTCTGTATTGAAGGTACGCTCAAAGGGGTGCCCATTCCGGTGACTGCCCTGAAAACCTTGCGACAGCAGCGCGTCGCGGCGAAGCAATCCTGATCGATCCTTCTCATTGACCGCTGCCAGGTGCTGTTGCCGTGGGCCGACGTGCTCTTCCTAAAATCGATCCCGCGATTGAACTCGGCCGGCATCTGCTCGTCGCCAGCGAGTTGCCGAAGCCGTTCAACCCAGCGCAGTTGTTCAGCCGAGCGGCGCCGGTGGAAGTGGAAGTCGGCAGTGGCAAAGGGCTGTTCCTGCTGAGCGCTGCGGGCGAACGACCGGAGCATGATTTTTTCGGGATTGAAGTCGCGCAGAAGTATGCGCGGTTTGCAGCCTCCCGCCTGGCTCGCGCAGCTCGCACGAACGCGGTCGTGGCTCAAGGCGATGCGTTGGACTTTTTTCGGCAGTCGATAATCGATAACTCACTGCACGCGGTGCATGTTTACTTTCCCGATCCGTGGTGGAAGAAAAAACATCGCCGCCGCCGGGTGCTGAATGAAGCGTTCTTGCAAGATGTGATCCGAACCTTAATCACCGGCTGCAAGCTCCATATCTGGACCGACGTGGAAGAATATTTTCAAAGCACACTGGAATTGATCGCTCAACTGCCGGCCAATCCCGCAGGCAAGTTGCACGGCCCGCTCGCCGTGCCAGAGACACCGGCCGAGCACGATCTCGACTTCCGCACACACTTTGAACGACGGACCAGATTGCACGAATTGCCTGTTTATCGGGCGGAGTTTGTGAAGGAGAGCGGGGGAAGATAGAAAATGGAAGGTTCTCGCGCGGCACTCCCTTGCTAACGCGACGGGCTTCCTCAACTCCGCATAATCCCCACGACCGGCAATCTCCTTTCGTGCGCCGCGAGCATTCCTGCTATTCAAACCTGGTAATCCAATTAGGCTGGAAGTTAGCTCTTCCGCTTGCCTTTTCTGGATTGCTGACATGCGTTCGCTGTTGCTGACTCTCGCGTTGCTGATTCTGGCGAACACTTCGTTCGCCGCCGACTGGCTCACCGCGCCCTCGTATTACACGCACGATCCAATGTCCGGCGAGCGCGTCACACAATATGCGGAGATTGGGCCTTATTACTATTATCATCGGCCCGATTACCAGCGGAGCGGGTATCGGCACTATCGCAGCACCATCCAAACCGGCAACAGCGCCGACAACATGCATATCGTCGAAGAATTCGGCCGACCGATTCGCCCGTATGAAGAATGGCGGTTCCCGTATCGACCCTATTCCGTGCCTTATAACGCCTGGGGACCACCCTTTGGTGGCCTCGGCGGCGGGTACGGTGGCGGATTCGGCGGTGGATTCGGCGGTGGCTTGGGCGGCAATCCTTATGGCGGTTATCCCAACGGGGGCTTTCCGCCGAATGGACCGATTGGCCCTGGTCCCGTCGGACCAGTGGGCCCTAATGCCGGCGGGGGTGGCGGACAGAACTATGCCCAGCCTTGGCTGGATGGCTACTATCCCACTTACGACCGCAATGATCGCTCGCGATATTACAATCCGTATCCGAATCCATAAGCTCTATTGAACGATCTTCGCCAGCAGGGCCATTTCTTCGCGGCTGCCGACGCAGAGTGGCGTCCGCTGGTGGAGGGCCTCCGGTTGGATTTCGAGGATGCGGCGTTTGCCATCGGTGGCCATGCCGCCCGCTTGTTCGGCGAGCATCGCGATCGGGTTGGCTTCGTACAGCAGCCGCAGTTTGCCGCCGGCGTGCGATTTCGTTGGCGGATAGAGGAAGACGCCACCTTTCAAAAGCGTGCGATGGAAGTCCGCGACGAGCGAACCGATATAGCGGGAAGAATAAGTGCGACCCGTTTCGCCTGATCGCAAGGTGGAGAGATAACGCTTGTAGACTTCCGGGAAGCCATCATAATTCGCCTCGTTGCAGCTATACAGCTTGCCGCACGGAGGCATCATGATCCGCTCATGGCTCAGCAAGTAAGCCCCAATCGACGGATCGAGCGTGAAGCCATACACGCCATTGCCCGTCGTATAGACCAGCATCGTGGACGAACCATACACGACATAACCGGCTGCCACCTGACGATAGCCGGGCTGCAGCACGTCGATCATCACATCGCGGGTACCGGTCGGATCGGGTTCGCGGCGGAGGATGGAAAAAATCGTCCCCACGCTGACGTTCACGTCAATATTACTGGAGCCATCGAGCGGATCAAAAACCACCACATGCTTGCCGTGCTTGCGATCGCGCTCGACGACGACGGGCTCTTCGTCTTCTTCCGAGGCCATGATCGCCACGTTGCCGCGGTTGCCGAGGAACTTCATCAGCACGTTGTTGGCGAGCACATCGAGCTTCTGCTGCACTTCGCCTTGCACGTTTTCGTTATCCGTCGCGCCGAGCACGTCGGCCGTGATCCCCGCGCGGCGAACATTGGCGGCGATGATCTTGGTCGCCAGCGTGATGCCGGAGAGGAGCCAGGAAAACTCCCCGCTGGCCTGCGGATAATGACGCCGCTGTTCTTCGAGAATGTGCTGTTGAACCGTTTGCAATTGCATGGTGGGAATGTTGGTGAGAGTCAGGGGTCGAGAGTCTTTGGCGAATGAAGTCTATATCATTTTTAGAGGATCTATTTTCGCCAAAGACTCCCGACCCCGGTTTTCGGAGCGAGTTACCTATCCTAGCCGTTTCGATTTGACTGAATAAGCCTCGCATCGCCAGTTTAAGTTTGTTTTACGTACCGGTCACTTCCAAGTTGCTCGCCAAGAATCGCAACGCTTCTTCCACAGCCCGCCGCTGCCGCACGAGCCGGATCGTCTTCGGCGGCAAGAGAATCCGCTTGACGTGTACATCGGGAGCCTGCTCGCCGTTACGCAGTCCCACGGCGAGCCAGACCAGGCCATCGAGCTCCGGCGGGGCATGCGGTCCAAGATGCCCGGTAATCGCGAGCGATACATCGGCCTCGCGAAGAATCGTCAGCAGTCGCTCGGCCATTAAGCGGACGACGGGTTCGCTCACCGGACCTGGGTCGGCGAGCAATTCGTCCGAAATCTCCAGCAGTGTGTGCTTCGTCTCATTGCGATAGACAACCACGCCGCCGCAATGCCAGGCCGAGATGCCCGGCACGGCGGTGAGTGCGCCGGAGACCAAGCCGCCGGTGCAACTCTCGGCGAAAGCGACTTTCAGTTTGCGCGCGGCGAGCAAGGCAGCCAATCGACGAGCTTCAGCGGCGATGGTCATGGTCTATTTACAATCGAGGAAGAATCCGTTCAGGCTTTGCGCTTCGGCCGGCGGGGAATGATGGTGGGATCGGATTTCGTTGCCAGGCGGGGGCCGAAGAACCACAGCAGGACCAGGCCAATCAGCACATACAAGATGATCTGCGGGCGAATGGCAACGAGGATGGCGCCGATGGTCGAGGCGATCAGCAGCCACTTGGGCGTCTTAGAAAAGAACGAAGTGAGCTGCGGCATGGCTAGCCAGAGAGCACCCATCACCAGACCGACGCGCAGCAGGCCACCGACGGTGCCGGCCAGGCTCGCGGCGATGGCGCCCATCAGATAGAGGATGACGGCGCTGCCGATCAGCACCAACGCGATGACGCCGATTTGCAGTCGCTTCATGCGCTGCACCCGCTGGTTCCCTCTCCTCTGTACTCAGGGGAGAGGGTTAGGGTGAGGGTCTGAACGGCCGAAAGACTTTCACTCCGATTCAGCCCCTCACCCCGGCGTACCGAGGAGAGGGAGTAAGGACAATTATTTACCAATGGCATACAGCGCCTTAAACGTTCGCAGGTAGATGCGGCCGTTGGAAATCGCGGGGGACGAAGTGATCGAATCGACCATTTCATTTTTGGCGAGGATTTCAAACTCCTTGCCGGCCTTGACCACGGTGATGGTTCCCTTGCGGGCGGTGAGATAGATCTTGCCATCCGCATAGACGGGTGAGGCACGGTGGCGATCAACCGTGGTCCGCTCGTTGTAATACTCCTGGCCGGTCTTGGCATCCATGCAAATCAGGTTGCCACTCTCGCGGCACAGATAGACGAGGCCATCAACGATTAGCGGCGACGGCACATCGGGCGTTTCCTTCGGCCGCTTCCAGTAGTAGTTGGCTTCGTTGTCGGTCACGTCTCCCTTGCCATCGGCCCGCAGCGCAAACACCGGGCCATTCTTGGCGGAAGGAACCACAATCAGACCATCGGCCGTCACGGGAGAAGCCACGAACCGGAGCGTCGGGTTGTAATTTCCCTTGGGATTCAGATCGCCGCAGCGCCACAATTCGTGGCCATCGTCCAGGCTATGCGCGGTGACGTAATCGGCGCCGTGCGTCACGAGGTAGCTCTGCTTTGCATCGCGATACAGAACTGGCGAAGCATACGAGTGCTCGCATTCGTCCTTGCCATCGCTGGCCCGCTCGTGCTTCCAAAGTTCCTTGCCCGTCAGTCCTTCCAGACACACGATCACGGCTTCGCGCGTCTTGGGATTCCCTTCGCCATGAATGAGTTGCAGATAGAGTTTGCCGTCATCCAGCACGGGCGTGCTCGTCATGCCGAAAGCGATTCGCAGCTTGCCATAACGATCTTGGACATCGAACTTCCAGACTTCTTGGCCGTCCATGGTATAGCAACCCAGTACGCCATTGGCGAAGAAGGCCCAGACATGCTTGCCGTCCGTGCAAGGAGAAGGGGACGCACTGTTTCCCTCATCTTTGCGCACATCTTTGTTACCAGTCGCCATCGTTTGTCGCCACAGTTCCTTGCCGGCAGTGCTGATGCAAATCAGCACCAGCTTGTCGCCATCGACGCTGGTCAGATAGATGCGATCATCCCAGACCGCAGGCGTGGAGCCGGCGGGACCGGGCAGCTCGACCTTCCAAGCCACGCCTTCCGTGTTACTGAATTTGGTCGGCAGGTTCTTCTCACTGCTCATGCCATCCAGCTTCGCCCCGCGCCACTGCGGCCAATTTTCGGCGTAAGCGGCGGCGGTGCTCCCCAGCAACACCAGTCCACAAACCAGCACCACCAGGCGGTAACGAAGGAACGACATAGTCGAAAAACCTTTGCGGAAGGAAGCGCGGGCGGAGGATCGGCAGGAGGCACAGACGCGGGAACAGTCAGGAGTATCCTCTATTTCTGTTGATCGGGGAGCCGGTGTCAATGGTCAGGCCGGAAATTCGCGGAACAAGTCGCTCAAATCGTGCCGAGAAACTGAAATAGCGTTGTCCCAAGACTTCCGGCTATCATGCCTCTCATCGCGACAGCAGGGTTGCAGTCGCTCGCACAACTAAGTCCGTTCACAGAGAGAATTGTCATGAGTTTGGCCAAGGAATTTCGCGATTTCGCGATGCGGGGAAACGTCATCGATATGGCCGTCGGAGTTATCATCGGCGGAGCGTTCGGGAAGATTGTGACGTCGCTGGTCGACAAGATTATGATGCCGCCCATCGGCTACATCACGGGCGGTATCGATTTCAAGGAGAAGAATTGGCCGCTGATTGAGAAGACGGTGACCAATCCCGGAATTGTCATTAACTGGGGCGATTTCGTGAACGCCGTCGTGCAATTCACCATTGTGGCGATCTGCCTGTTTCTTGTCATCAAGCTGATGAATGAAGCTCGCAAGCGCTTCGAAGAACAGAAGATCGAAAAACCCGCCGAAGCACCGGCCGACATTAAGCTGCTGACCGAAATTCGCGACCTGCTCGCCAATCAACCAGGCAAGACGGCGGTGTAGGTAGCCCGACGCGGCAGGCTACCTTCAAGGCCAGGGTTGATCGGGCGATTCATGCGGAGCTCTGGCTTCCGCGAGTAAGGCAACGAGCTGCGCGAGCGAGCGCGGCGAGAGATGGCCCAGTTGCTCGTGGTTGCACTGGCGGACCTGATCATCGAGCCGCTCGAGCAACTCGAGTCCCGCGGCGGTGATGCCCACTTCCACGACCCGCCGATTCTCCGGCCGGCGGTCGCGCTGCACCAGTTGCCGTTCTTCCAAACGATCGAGCAAACGGGTCATGTCCGGCGCGCGGGAAATCAGCCGAGCACCGAGGGCCAGCGTGGGCATGGTTGCCGGTTGCACGCCCCGTAGCAGGCGTAAGGCATTGTATTGCTGCGGTGACAGATCGAACTGCTGAAACAGGCGTTCTTCGACCGCCTTCAGCCGGTCGTACGTCCGCCACAGGTGCAGATAGGCTTCCTGCTCGGGCGAATCGAACTTCTTGCGCTGGGCTTTCGGTGCAGGCACTTTTTTGTCGGGTGCGGGCTGAGGCGCGGTGGTCATGCTTTGAGGTTACTCAGCGAGATGACATTGAGCCAGAGCAGCAAGGAGCGGAGCCATCATCCTCAGGGCGTTTGTCTTAAATGCCCTGCTGTCGATTGAAAATACTTGGTCCGCCGCATGATGATCAGCTCTTGCGTTTCCTCCTGCTGCAGGCGGAGGTCGGCCAGGTTGGCCTGGCAGTAGCGGCAGCCGATTTGATCGAGATGGAAGCGGAGATAATCTGCATGTTCGGTATCGAGCACGCCCAGCAGGTAGCTGCCCAGTTGCTGACGGTCGGGGCAACTGAGCCGGTGCCGCCGCCAGATTTCGCCAACGCTGTGCAGACCCGCGTCGAGCCGGCCGAGGATCGTGGAGAGGCGGCGCAACAGCTCCGGTCGTTGACGAAGTTCCGCTTCGATGGCGGCCATCTCCTCACAGGGGAGCGACTCTTCGAGATAGGCTTCCAGTTCAGCGTCAGTCAAGCGACGAGGGGCACTCATTGTAGTTACCGCGGTTAGGCGGGCTCCTCGTCGGCCAGTTCGGGGAAGACCTCGGCCGAGAGGTCCTGCTTCTTGACCATCGTCCGCAGCCGGGCGATGAAGTCGAACTTGTAATTGGCGACTTGCTGTTCGGAGAGACCCAACTCCTCCGCGACTTCCTTGTTGGCCCAACCGCGTACAAACAGCAACTCGGCGCACATCAGCTTTTGCCATTCGCCACGCTCGACCCAGCGTTCAATCTGGTCACGCAGCGCCGCTGCCACGGCCCGTTCTTCCATGTCCTTGCGCTCGCCGCTGCGGGCGATGCTGCTGGCGGGACGTTCGCTGCCGGCGAGGTGCCATTCGCCGGAACTATCGTTGCTGCTCGAGAGCGGCACCGCAGGGCGGCGACCCTCGCGGCGCAGGTGATCGGTCAGTTTGTAGGCGCAGATCGAGAACAAATAACCTTCCAGCGGCCGCTTGCCGTCGAAGTTGGGCAGGCTGTTGAGGAAGCCCAGAAAGGCTTCCTGCACGATGTCTTCGCTGGGAGCGCGGCGGCCGAGGCGGCTTTCAACGAAGGCCAGCAGACGGCCTTCGTAGCGAGCGATCAGGTCGGTCCAAGCTTCCGCTTCGCCTTGACGAATGCGCTCGATGAGCAGTGTATCGGCATCGGCGGCCAAAGCAAGAGTTCCACAGTGTTGTCGCTGCGAGTACGCAGTCAGCGTAATCGCTGCGAAGACGCAGTTACAGCCAGTGAATCCAGCGCGAAAACATCGCGCCGGAGGCCACGATGGCTAGTATCGCCGCGGCGGCCATGAACTGCAAGCGGCCGGTGTAGTAGCCCCGCGTCGCGTTATCGAGGCGGAAGTATCCAAACACCGTGCCCAGCAGCAAGAGGACGCCGCCGCTGATCAGGCCCGTTTCCGCCAGTCGATAAGTCGCCCGCAGTTCGCCCCAGCGGCGATCGAGCATCTCGCGAAACTCGGGCTTGAATTCAAGCAGCGCGTGAACCTGATGCATGGGACCGATCGAAACCTGAATCTTCTCGTGATACTCATTCTTTGGCTCGACCAGTTGTTGCCTAATCTCAGAGAGGCTGAAGCGAA
>JAYTUF010000064.1:0-2957 GCA_043744755.1 Anatilimnocola sp. | reverse complement strand
TTTCGGCATCAACGAATGGATCACAGTGCGGCCGGCTAACGGCTACGAGAATCTTGCTGTGCGCTCAACGCCTTTCGGCATCAACGAATGGATCACTTGAGCCATCCGCAATCTTCGGCAGCAGTTGAAACGGTGCTCAACGCCTTTCGGCATCAACGAATGGATCACTACTGGCGAGGTTGGAGGCGTTGCCACATTCTCCCGTGCTCAACGCCTTTCGGCATCAACGAATGGATCACCGCACCAGTCACAACCCTTGTGGTGGAAACACTTCGAGCAGCTCCAATTCATGCACTCGTACAATAGTACACGCGTTTGGTGCGACACACGACCGGCGTCCTCGGAGATCACTCAAATTGCACACCATAAACTTCAATACCAGTTGGGTTTAAAAAGTAACGGCGATTGAATCATGCACCCGCTGCAGGCTAAGTCTGCGCCTAAAGACTGTGACCGGACCACATTCAGCATTGTGCAGACTAGCGGGCAAGTCCACCAGTCGGATGTGCAAGAGTCGACGATTCCGGCGATTGATCGTATCGAACGGTCCAATGATGGTTTCCACTCAGACGATGCGAAAGCTCGGGAGCGGATCGCCCCAACTCTTCTGATCTCCGGTGGAGTGCTCTTGAACCTTGCCAGCGCAAGTGGTGCAGAGCGGAATGATGAGCAAATCGTCTTCGGTCTCCATCAACTGGCTCAGTTCCCAGTGTAGCTTTTCGAGCGACTCCGTATCCAGTCGGCAACGAAAGACGCTGTATTGCACGCGGGCGCCGTACGACTCGAGCTACTTCGCCACCCGCTTCAACCGCTTGGGGTCGCGAACGTCGTAACTGACGAGGTGCCAATGTCGATCGGCCATTTGATTTCTCGCGTAACCTAGCGAAGTCGAAGCTGAGCGAACATTCCCGGGCAACCGGACCATTCCTTTTCCAAGAGTCGCATCTCCAACTCAATCATCCGCACATACGACAGCGACTGACCGGTATGCGGATGCCGGTGAGACTCTTCCAAACGCTGCTCGAAGAGTGCGATCGCTTTGGCCCGCCCTGTGGCCGAGAGCCAGACCTGCCCGGGCGAGATCGTGAAATCTTCATCCACGTCCCATTGCTGGCGATTGACGCTGCCGATCAGCGGCATTTCCCAGAGCGTGGTGCGGAATAACTCCATCACATCCAACACGAGTGGCGGCGCGGCGGACCGCGGGCGGTGATAAAAGCCGAGGGCCGGTTCCAAGCCCACCGCGATCGCCGCCCGCTGCACGGCCGTTTCGACGAGAGCGTAACCAAAACTAAGCAACGCATTGAACCGATCTCGCGGCGGATGCTTCGTTCGTCCCTGAGGACGCATTTCTGCTGGAGTCTGATCGACAAGCACCAGCGGCAAGCAGGCAAAGTACGACTTGGCCGCCATCCCTTCCAAACCGAGCAACGACTCATCCGCGGCGGCGGTGGGAATCTTGCGGAGCGATTCTCGCATCCGTTCGATATGGGGCTGACAGGCGGCCCGCGTCGCCTCGTCGCCGCGCGTCATGCGTAATAGATACTTCAACTGCGTTTCGACTTTGGCGTGAACCAATTGCCGGGCCAATCGCAGCCGAATGGTGGCATCTGTAAGCGCCGTGAATTGACGGATCCGCTGCTGAACCCGGCCGGGCGAATTGGTGGTGCCGGCGGCAAAGCGGCCGCCCGCCGTCATCCACTGCACCGGAATGCCGCGACTCGCACACAGATGAATCGCCTGCGTCGTCACCTGGCCAAACCCATGAATGACGACTGCGTCGATCTCCTCGATCGGCACGCGCTGTTTGACTTCCTCGCCGTTTTCATCCTCCGCCGTCACCATCAGCGATTCACTGCTGCGGCCGACATAGGCCTTATGCGAAGTCACGTGCAGCGTCTGCCGCTCGCGGTTGGAGGGGAACAACTTGGGTGGACTCCGCTCGACGGCTTCGTCTTCGACCATCGTCGCAGCCTCCGCCTCCGACCGTTCACTGGCCAGGCGTTCTTCCTCCGGCAGACAGACCGGTGCCAGTGAGCAGCGCGTGCAGAGCTTCTCGTTCTCCGCAACCGGCGGCCGCGCGGTCGTCTGCCGCAACTCATTCGCGCGGGCGATGGCCCGACGGAGATCCTCGCGGGCGTCGTCGTCGATATCGACAATCGCCGTCACATTCTCGGCATGATACCGAACCCGCGCCTGCGGCACCGCTTCACCCAGCGCCTCTTCCAGCAACACCGCATAAGCGACCGCCTGAATGCGATCGCTGGGCCAGGGACACACTTCATTATCCGGCCCCCGCCGACACCGGCCCCGCTTATGCTCGATGGCCACCCACCGCCCATCGCGCCGCCGCACTGCATCGACCTTCCCCAGCAGGCCCCACGCCTCACTCGCCACCTCCAAGCTCCGCCGCTCCGGCGTCTCATCGTCGGGCGATGCCACCTCCTCATGCAACCGCCGCCCGGCATACACGGCATGATCCGCCACCCGAATCTCCTCCACCTCCTCCAAATAAAAGAGCCGCTCGCAATACAGCAAAGCATGCAAAGCCATGACCCGCAGCGGCGGCAGATGAGGGTCGGGCTCGACCGCAGAAATGGCAGAAGAAAGCTCGACAGCAACCGGTAAGACAGGTGCGTTCATAGGATGGACTCCTTGGAGCCATCCGTGGCGAAACTATCGTCGAAGCAGGTCGAAGTTTGACTAATTCAAATTGACGTAACTTTCCCAGCAAGATTCCAGAACAGTCTTACCCGTTGAAAAACCTAGTCTTACCCAGTTTAACAATCAAGCTGAATCCAGGGATTCGCGTAATTTAGTCAGCCAGAATACGCTGACTTATTAAACACCACCCGAAAATACTAATTGGTACTTACGTCGATTCTGGCAGAAGTTCGCCGATGCGTAACCATGAATTTGCCAGACCATCGCCGACAGAAATTGGTTGTGAAACTTCG
>JAYTUF010000063.1:0-11609 GCA_043744755.1 Anatilimnocola sp. | reverse complement strand
GCGCGCGACATGCTCCCGCCAGTTCTTAACTGACCAATCATCTTCAACAGCCAGGGCCAGCGTGTTCAAGGTATATGCCTGAGCACCGGCGCCAAACGATTCAATGACTTGCAGACAAGTAGCGGTGGCACCCGCTCGATCCGCGGACGGGTCGCAACTCAGTCGCAACCAGATTGGAATGGGCAGGGCAGGGGAGGGGGGCAGGGAACCTTGCGACTCGCTCCTACGTTTCGCCGGTGGCCAATGCAGTCGCTCGTCGGCGAGCGAGAGTTGCGCCAAAGTAACGGCATCAATACCCGCAAAAACAGGGTCAATTTCCAACCAGCCCACGCCAAAGCGGCTGAGCGCGGCGAGGGCCTGTTGCTGCGGATCGAGTTGCGGACCGAGTCCGACCGGGCTGCGATATTCCACGCCATCGACCGTCACCGTCAGATCGCGCGGCGGCAGCATGTGCCCAAAGAAATCGACGACGAGGGTCCCGCCCGGGAATTTTGCCAGCGTGCCCAGTCCGCTAAACGCCAGCGCCCGCGCCGTCCGAAATGGCAGCGCGAAGAGCGGCGGGCGGAACAGCGTGCGGTAAGTCCAGTCGGGCATAGGAGGTCGGGAGGTCGGGTGGTCAGGGGTCGGGAGTCGGGATGTCAGGATTCGGAGTTCTCATTTTTCATTTCGCCATTTTTCAGTCCCCCGAATTCCTGATCCCCTGATTCCTGACTCCTGATTCCTGACTCCCGCTCCCCGCTTCCCGACCATTCCCCGCCAAAGATTGCGAAACTTAACACAACAGGGCAGGGGCCCCCGTTGCTCAGGCTCCCATTCGGGATCGAAATTAGACTGGGAAATCCGCCCCCCGCGGCCGGCATATCCGGTACAATCAATCTTATCCCATTTACCGCCAGCGAGTTCCCCCTTGACACGTGCCCGCGATTTTCTTGGCCCCTATCGCCTGGTCCGCCTGATTCGGGTGGGCCACACCTGCCAGGTTTGGGAGGCGGCCAAGTCGGACGACACCACGCGTTATGCGCTGAAGGTGCCGGTGCCCGACAAGCGCACCAACCGCTCGATCATCAACGAGTTGAAGCGGGAAGAGGAATGCGGCAAGGAACTGAAGCATCCGAATATCATCCGCATTCATGAGTTCAACACCGAAGGGGAAACGCCGTACCTGGTGATGGAGTATTTTGATCACGAAAACTTGAAGTTGTGGTTGCGACTGGGTCCGCAGGCGATCGCTTACTTCGCGCCGAAATTTATCGAGCAAGGGTCCGAAGCATTGTTCTATTTGCACACCAAGGGCTGGGTCCATCGCGACGTGAAGCCCGATAATTTTTTGATCAGCGACGATGCCCAAGTGAAGCTCATCGACTTTGCCATTTCCGAACGGATGAAAACCGGCCTCTCGGCGATCTTTGGCAAGATGTTTAGCAGCAACAAGACGCAGGGGACCCGCAGCTACATTTCGCCGGAACAAATCCGCAACCAGAATCTCGATGCGCGGGCCGACATCTACAGCTTTGGCTGCGTGCTGTATGAACTGATCACCGGCAAGCCGCCCTACACGGGAGACAACGCCGACGACCTGCTTAACAAACACCTGATCGCTGCTGTGCCAGCAACGCTAGTGATGAATGCCAACGTCACGCAGGAGTTCAGCGACTTGATTCGCCGGATGATGGCTAAGCGAAAAGAAGACCGGCCGCCGTCGCTGTGGGAGTTTTTGAAGGAGTATCGGAATATGCGCGCGTTCAAAGTGGTGCCCAGGGCACCCGCGGTTCGACCATCATTAAAGGACGACCGCAAGGGCTTCGTTTAATCGGTTCGTTGCTAGCTTGGTTTGCCGGCTGTATCCTGACAGCAGGTCATTGCTAGTGAACACGTTTCTCGTTTGCGTGATGGTGAATTCTGATGAGTGAAATAACATCAACCCCAACGTCGGCTGCTCCAGCCAACGGCTCGACCAATGGCAACGGCCACAGCGGCTCCAGCAATGGTTCGAGCAACAGCCCGCCTCAGGCCGGCAGCAATAGTGCGCCGGGCCTCGATTTTGAATTGCCGATTCTCGTTTTAGAAAGTCAGCTTCGGGCGCTGGAACAAACGCCGGCGCGCACGCCGGAGCAGGAAGAAGACCTGCGCCGCGTCCGCCGTGAAGTGAACGAAGTCACGCGGCAGATCTACAGCACGCTCACTCCCTGGCAGATCGTGCAAGTAGCGCGGCACAAGGATCGGCCCTACACGGCCGACTATGTCTCGCTGGTGTTTGAAGATTTTGTCGAGTTGCACGGCGATCGCAAGTTCGGCGACGACCGGGCGATGCTCACCGGCTTCGCGCGACTCGATCAGCATAAGGTGCTGGTGGTCGGCCATCAGAAGGGTCGCACGTATAAAGAGCGGAACGCCTGTTACTTTGGCTGCGCCCATCCGGAGGGATACCGCAAAGCCCTGCTGAAAATGAAGATGGCGGAGAAATACGGCATTCCCATCGTCTGCCTGATCGATACGCCGGGCGCCTATCCCGGCATCGGCGCCGAGGAGCGGGGCCAGTCGCAGGCCATCGCCGAAAATATGTACGAAATGTCGCGGATGCAAACGCCCATCATTTGCATCGTCATCGGCGAAGGGGGCAGCGGCGGCGCTCTGGGCATCGGCGTGGGCGATCGAGTGGCAATGCTGCAGTACTCTTATTACTCTGTAATTAGCCCGGAGGGCTGTGCGGGGATTCTGTGGAAGAGCCATCAGTTTGCCGAGAAGGCCGCGACGGCTCTGAAATTTACGTCCAGCGATTTGCTGCGGCTGGGGGTGATCGATCACGTGATCGAGGAACCGCTGGGCGCGGCCCATCGCGATCATTTTCAAACCGCCGCCCGGGTGAAGCAGTACCTGCTCCGCTCGCTGCGGGAACTTTCCAGCAAAACCGGCGTCCAACTTACTTCGCAGCGATACGAGAAATTTCGTCGCATGGGCCAGTTTTTGGAAGCCATTCCAGTTTTGGAAGCCAATACGGTTTTGGAAGATAATCCAGTTTTGGAAGATAATACAGTGAGCTAACGAATTCAAAATACAACGAAACCAACTGACGACCAGTTGCAACATTCGCAGGGAGGCGAGGTAGCAATGCTTACCTTTTATCAACGACTTTTCGGCGCACGCAATGAGGCCAGCCGCGCTACGATTACTCGCGCGCCAATGAATAACGCAAGTCTGAATTCAGATTCCACTTCAACGTCCACCGCCAACCCCGATGGCTCCAATCAGCGACTGGGCCTGCCTGAACCTGCGCTGCCGGTGAAGATCGCCTGGGGCTATTTAATCAGCATCACCTCGGTTCACTTGCTCAGCCTGTTTGCGCTGAGTTCGTGGTATTTCAGTTGGACCGGCGTCGTGCTGTGCGTCGTCGGCATCATTTGCTGCGGCATGCTCGGCATCACGCTGTGCTATCACCGCCTGCTCACGCACCAAGGCCTCGTCCTGCCGAAGTGGCTGGAGCGAACCTTTGCCACCTTTGGTGTTCTCTCGTTGGAAGACACGCCCGCGCGGTGGGTCGCCATTCACCGGATGCACCACAAGCATTCCGATGAGCGGGACGATCCGCATTCGCCGCTGGTCAACTTCTGGTGGTCGCACGTCGGCTGGCTGCTGATCGAACATCGCGAGCACAGCACGATCTTGTTTTATGAAAAGTACGCGCGCGACATTCTCCGCGATCCCTATTACCTTTGGCTCGAACGAAAGCTGGCCTGGTTCTGGGTCTACATGCTGCACATCGTCGCCATTTATGTGGTCGGCTTCGGCGTGGGCTGGGCCACGAAAGGTGAAGTGATGGGCGGCGTGCAATTTGGTTCCAGCCTCGTCGTCTGGGGCGTGTTCATCCGCACGGTTTTTGTCTGGCACGGCACCTGGTCGGTGAACTCACTGACGCATATTTTTGGTTATCGCAATTACGCGACGAAAGACGACAGCCGCAACCTGTGGCTGGTCGCTCTGTGGGCCTACGGCGAAGGCTGGCACAACAACCATCACGCCGATCAACGCGCGGCCGTGCATGGCCATCGCTGGTGGGAGTTCGACTCGACCTATCACGTCATCCGGTTCTTGATGGCCGTCGGTCTGGCCAAGGAAGTTGTGTTGCCACGGTCCTGGTCGAAGGCAGATGCCGAACCCCAGGATTTGATCGATGCCGATGCGGCGCCGACGAAGCCCAATGCTTCACCGACGGATTTATCGGCTGCGAAAGCGGCGTGAAACCTGACCCATTTCGCCGCGTTGCTCGCAACGCGTTTGGCGTTCTAAATTGAACCGAAGAACACGTCGCCAGCGACGTGGCGAAATAGGGGATGCAGAGTAAGTTTTCCCGACAGATCAGACCCGTCCCCAACGTCCGATAATGTTTGTTATGTTCGGTAGCGGGTGCGGTTTTCCTCGGGAAATACGCAGATTCGCGTTTTGATGCACGCGAACCGCGACGTTGCGATTTCGCCGCTTCGTCTCACTCAGAAACGTTCGGGGAATTCTTGCGCTGCTCCCCTGCTGGAACGTCCGTAGAAACATTTCGCCGCGTTGCTCGCAACGCGTTACGCGTTCCAAATCGCACTGCTTAACACGCCGCAAGCGGCGTGGCGAAATTGGGGGCGCAGATGTGCCGTTACCGACAGATCGG
Source organism: Anatilimnocola sp. (assembly GCA_043744755.1). Lineage (GTDB taxonomy): Bacteria > Planctomycetota > Planctomycetia > Pirellulales > Pirellulaceae > Anatilimnocola. The sequence goes on along the minus strand of JAYTUF010000063.1, from coordinate 6,958 downwards.
ACGCGCTCAATAAGGTCGGTCGGAGGAAGGCCGAACTGGCGGCGGATTCTGACGGTAGCGGTCGGCCATCTGCGGGTCGGGATAGGTTGGTTGCCCGTTGTTAAATCCGGGGAGCGAGCTGGGCGGGTTGTTGCCGTTGAACGTGTTGTAGGCGTCGCGAGCTTGCCCTTCGTAGTAGCCGCCGGCGGGTTGATTCTGATAGTTCTGCTCCACCTGTTGAATCGCTGAATTGATCAGGTTCGGAAGCTGTTGATTCGATTGACCATAGCCGTTGTGCGGGGCGTTGCCGTCCAGTCCGTGAACATACGGGCCAAGCACATCGTGTACTTCGCGGGGCATGATGGCGTCGGCCTTGGCGAGGATCTGGGCGATGTACATGCCGGAGCGGGAGTTCACAATCGCTTGCCGCCGCGGCTGATCTAAGAGCGTCATGGCGAACAGCGTGATGATGATGCACAGGATCACCCCCTTCGCGAGGCCGACGATCGCGCCAATCTGGCGATCGAATTCTTTGAGCTTCATCTTTTCGATGGCCTGACTGACGAAATTGAAGCAGAGCCAGACGACGATCGACGTGCCCAGGAACAGGATCAGCATCGAGACGAAGATGTTCCACGGCGGATCGGTCTTGATGATCGCCGCCAGCGGCATGCGAAAGTTGAGCGCGACGAAGTAGCTCAGCACCATCGAAGCGGTGGACGCGACCTGCCAGGCCAGTCCCTTCCACGCGCCCCAGGCCACCGCGCCGACCAACACACCGATCATCAGAAAGTCGTAGCCTTGCATCCTGCTGACTCCAACAAAAACGACAGCCATCCTGGAAGGGCCGAAGTATAGCGGAGCAGCCCGCGAAACTTGAAGATCAAATCGACTCATTTGATCTTGGAGCAGGCGGGCAATATCGGTAGAGTCCGCGCGCGGCGGCTGAACAAGGGCAGGGTGGTGCTAGCGGAAGTCTATTTCGCCGCGGTTGCTGGCAACGCGTTCGACTGACCACTCGGACGAATTCACGCGTCGCCAGCGAGCGCGGCGAAATGGGTGCTGGGCGAGGAAGGTTCTATGGCGGATTTCAAATCGCACATCGCATTCAGCACCGTGCTCGGCGGCGTCTATGGCGTGGCCGGGCACTTCTATTTCCATCTGCCCATCGAGACGAGCATTCTCGGCGCGGGATTGTGCAGCGTCTCGGGAATGTTGCCCGACCTCGATAGTGATTCCGGCACGCCGGTCCGCGAAATGTCCACCTTCGCCGCGTCCGTGATTCCGATGTTGATGCTGCCGCGGTTCGAAGCCTTTGCTTGGTCGAAGGAGATGATGGTTCTGGCAGCGGCCATTGTGTACTGCATCATTCGTTTCGGCGTCGTCGAGATTTTCAAACGCTACACCGTGCATCGCGGCATGTGGCACAGCATTCCCGCTTGCGTTGTCTGCGGTCTGCTGACATTTCTGATTGTTGCTGATCTCAATTTGCAAGTTCGCTTCTTCAAGTCGGGCGCGGTCATGCTCGGTTTCTTTTCGCACTTGCTGCTCGATGAAATCTGGAGCGTGAACTTGCGGAGCGGCCGCTTGAATGTGAAGCGCTCGTCCGGCACCGCGATCAAGTTCTTCGGCAAGGATAGCTGGGCCAACTACAGCGTCTATGGCAAGTTGATAGCCCTGTCGCTATTCGCCTTCGGCGATCCGATGCTGATGAATTATTTTGGCCAGCCCACCTACTTCGGCAGTGAAGTCGTGAATCGGGCCGTGGAGCGCGGCAAAGAGCGCGTGATTGAAGCCGAGCAATCGACGGAGCGAGCGCTGGAAGAAGCACGCTACCGGATGCAGCCACAGTACCCGCAGCCGGGGTATCAACCGCCGGATTATTCGCAGCAGCGGTGAGCGTAAAGCAGCCGGGAGGGCGAAGCTCCTGCTGAGCCGCGCCGGTCGAACTCAGCCGCCGTTGGCCATTGCAATTCAACCGTAGCGGCTCGGCAGGAGCCTCGCCCTCCCAATTCACCCTCGCCCTGCCAATTCAGCCTCGCCCACTTAACTCACCATCTCTTCCGACTGTCGAGCAGCAATGTCACGGGCCCATCGTTGACTAGCTCGACATCCATCATCGCTCGAAACTTGCCGGTGGCGGTAGGTACTTGCTCGGCAGCGATCGCGGCGACGTAGGCGAGATAAAGTTGCTCCGCCAGCTCGGGCAGAGCAGCTTCGATGAAGCTCGGGCGGCGACCTTTGCGGCAATCGCCGAGGAGTGTGAACTGGCTGACGACGAGGACGCTGCCGGCGATGTCGCGGACGGAGAGATTCATTTTGCCGGCTGCGTCATCGAAGATCCGCAGGCTGATCGTGCGCTCGGCGAGCGAGGAAGCATCTTCGGCCGTATCGTCTTGTTCCACACCCAGCAGCACGAGCAGGCCTTGTTCGATGCTGCCGATGACCTCGCCGGCGACAGTCACTTGCGCTCGCTTCACGCGCTGCAAGACGGCTCTCATGCGTCGCCCACCGTCCTTGTTCCCTCTCCCTGGTACGCCGGGGAGAGGGTTAGGGGAGTACACGGGGAGAGGGAGTAAGAAAATGCAATGCTCATGGCCCGTCCTCGCTAACAGGCAGTCCCTTGGCGAGGCGAATGCGGCGGACTTCTGTCAGGATGGCTTCAATGGCTTGATTGTTTTCGATCATCCGCAGCGCTTGCACGCTGAACATGAGGGCAATGAACGCCAGCGTGGTCATCGCCGCCAGGTAATGCCACTGCACCATCAGGGCGCTGCGGCCCGGTTGAATTTGATTAAGCGGGATCGAGGGATCCGAAAGACCGCCAAGGAGCACGAGCACCACAATCGCGAGCATTCCGCCCAGTGCCCACGGAAAAGTGCGCCGCTTGAGGAGCGTGCTGCGAGCCTGCAACTCGGGCGGCAGGTCATACGTCTCGGCCACCTCTTTGCACCAGCGACTGGTGCCGATGAAGTAGGTCACGGAGACGCTGTTGACCAGGATCACGAGCAGCGACGAGGCCACGCCAAGATAGAAGTGCAACGTCATGCGTTGCCTGGGAACTCGCAGCAACTCCCCTGCCCTGCCCAACTCGTCGCGCGAGGTTTGCTTTTGCTCGGCTGTCAGTCCTTTATCGAACTCCACAGTCCGCTGCTTCTGATAAGCGTCGCGATAACTTTGCGCGGCCGCATTGAAGTCGCCAATCCCTAGGCCGACGAGAAAATTCGCGCCCAATGAAAGCCAGGCGAGACAAGCGAGGACGATGAAGATGCGAGCCACGGCGGGAAAGGGGCGAACGGAGTGCGGAATGGAAAACATTAGTGTAGGAGGGGGCTGGGGTCGGGGGACAGGGGTCGGGGGCGGGGATCAGGTAACAGGAGTCAGGAAGTCAGGGCTCGGAGTCAAAGACGATATGTCCAAACTCAAAATTCGTCCGATCAGGTAGAATAGTGTTTCGTGAATCCGAATCGCGTGATGAGTTTCCCTGCCTTTGTCTTCTGACCCCTGACTCCCGACTCCCGACTCCTGACTCCTGTCCCCCGACCCCTGCCCACCATGCTCCCCTCCCCTGCCCCGGATTCGTGTGTGCTGCTGCTGGTGCGGCATGGGGCGACGGCGGCCAATCTGGCGAAGCCGCATGTGCTGCAGGGTTGTGGCTTGGATTTGAGTTTGTGTGACGTGGGCAGAGAGCAAGCCGAACGGACCGCGGAGTTTTTGGCCCCCCTGCCCTGCTCTGCCGTGTTCAGCAGCGGCTTGAAACGGGCACTCGAAACGGCGGAGTTGATTGCGGCCAAACAGAGTCGCCTTTCGCTCCGGGCAAGGACGTTCTTTCGCGGAGCGAAAGACGACTCTGTTGTCGAAACAATCGCCGGACTGCACGAAGTTGACGTGGGCCGCTGGGAGGGACGTGATTGGGATGACGTCGTTCAGAATGACCCGCTCGCGCACCAGCGGTTCATGGAAGACGCGGCCATCTATGGCTATCCCGATGGCGAGTCAATCACCCAGGTCGCCGAGCGTGTTCAACCAGTTTTTGAATTGCTCGCACAGCAGAACTTGGGAAAGCAAATCATCGTCGTCACGCACAACATTGTGTTGCGGGCGTATCTGGCCAGAACGCTCGGCATCCCGCTCCAGCACTATCGCCGGCTGACACAAGAAAACTGCTGCGTGAATGTCCTGGTCTGGCAGGCTGGCGCGATGAGCGTGCGGACGGTGAACTCGGTGTGGCACTTGGGCTAAGAGCGCTTGCGAACCTTGCCCACCACTTCCACCATGACCGGGACCCCGGCGATGTTGCTGGGGAGCACGACTTTCTTATTCGGCTGGCTGGTGAGGTTCACCTTCAAGCCATAGCTGTCGTCGGCCAATCGCATCACGCCGACGGCGACCTCGCCCACGAGCGCGGCGAACACCTGCGCTGCTTCGGTTTTGGCCGCCCGCACGTCTTTCAAACTGAAACTTGTCATCGGTCGATGTCCACTTCCAGGGCGTCGAGCACCGCGCCAATCGGATTGGCGAAGGTCAGCCCTTTGCCGTTCGATCCCCCTTCGTCGCCGCCGGCAAACAGCAAGCCGATCGGATGCCGGTTCGCGTCCACGATCAGCGACCCGCTGTCGCCACCAGCGCAGAAGGCTTTGGACCCGGTGCCTTCGATTTCAATTTGACCATCAAAGCGAAACTCACCTGCATCGTATTGTACCAGGACATTGTCCAAGTCAAATGCAGTCAGCCGGCCCTTGGTTTGGCCGGTGGTCCTGCCCACTTTGTAAACGGTGTCGCCGGCCAACATCTGGGCCACGTCGCGCTCGTCGCGCAAGCGGCCGAGATTGCCGATGGAATGGATGTCGCATTCGAAGCCTTCATGCAGGATTCCAAAGGCAGCATCGACGAAGTTGCGCTTGGTCTTCTTGAGCCGGACGTACTTTCCTAACTCGCCGACAACATGCAAGGCGGACACTCCGCCATCGAGTGTGCCGGGCTGCAAGAATGAATCGCCCACGGAATTCTCGTTTTCGCCCGCGATGACATGATTGTTCGTGAGCACGCCAAAATAGTGAGGCGCCGCGCGACCCACGACAAAGCAGCCCAACGTGCCGGCCGAAAAGATCCCCGCTTGCAGGTCACTGATCGACGAGCCAATTTTGAGAGGCCGCCGCAGTTGTCGATAATAGGCGGCCTGCGTGACGCCGACTCGCTTGACGATGCGACCAACATATCGGATATCGACTTCGCCCTTCGCGCGGCGGGTGATTTCTTCGGTGACAGCGCTGACGACTGGTCCCGCTTGTTGTTGCCGGATGGCTAGCCGAAATCCCTTGTTGTCCGGCACCGCGCCCAGCGCGATGTTCGCCAGGGCGCGCTCGGCCAGCATCGTGGTCGCCGCGGGCGCGGCCAGCACTGACGTTGCGGCCAATGAAACAGCCAGGCTCTGGGGCGAGGCCAACAACTGCTGCTTCAATTCGCGAATGCTATCGAGTTGCATGGGCAGTTGGAAGTTGGGATCTGAGAAGCAACTAAAGAATCTTCATCGTCAATTATAATTGGCAGCCAGCCGCCGGCGCGTGCCGGCTGATACTCTCGTACCCTCGTACCCTCGCTCCGCTCACACTCCTCACTTCCCCGCCAGCCCCAACTTCTGCAGATACGCCTGCGTCAGATCCTCCACCTCTTGCTCGCCCGGGTTGTAATCAAAATCGCGGGGGTCGAGTTCAGCGGCAGCTTGAACATTGAACAGTTCCAGGCTGACCATCGGCGTCAAGTTGGCGGCCTGGGCCCCCTGCCCTGCCCCGCTGGTTTTTTCACCCGCGTAATAAATGACGCGGTAGGGGAAGAGTTCAAACGTCCGCTCGTTGCGACCGAGCACCAGATCGACGCGCTGCGGCAATGAGGGTGGCAATGACGTCTTACTTTTGTCAGCGGTGGCAGTGAGCGCTTCCCAGCGCTCTTTTTTCCAAGTGCCGCTGACGGCCCAGACGGGCAAGCGATGCGCGCGACCATCGCCGGCGGCAGGGAACTCGATCTCGCCAGCCCGCGCTGCGCCGAATTCAAAATCGCGATGCAATGCTTCCAGCAAAGCGGGCAGACCGCCGAGCAGCAGCCAGGCATCGTCGCCGGGAGAACGGAGGGGCGTTCCTGTTAGATCGTGGTCTTTATCGTTTAACACATTCTGCTTCGCAATCGCCTGGCGAATGGCCCGCAGGTTCACGCGCGAGACTTTATGATTGGCCGGGGGGAGGTCGCGGCGGACCCAGAAATATTGTTGACCGCTGATCTGCTGCAGCGCTGCCGTGCGGTTGGCGACTTGCAGTTTGAGATCGAACCGCAATAACTTTTCAGGACCATCACCCAGTTGCAAATAAAGTCCATTGCCCAGCAAATTCTGGCCGCCAGCATCGATGCGAAAGCGAATCTGCGCCTGTACGGAAGGTTCCGCCTGCACGCGCCGCGCGGCTTGGGCGACGAGGGCGTTGCCATCGGTGATGTTCGCTGCCGGAGGAACCGATGGTGCCCCACTCCCCTGCCCTGGTTCGGCTAACAGACCTGGAGGTCGGTTACCACTTTCCGTTTGGCCAACAGCCATTTTGACGACGCCGCCGATACCGCTGGCGCCGAAATAGGCGATGGCGGCCAGGCCGAGCACCGTTAGCAGGCCGTTCAGCAAGGTGGGTAATTTGGATGTCATTGATCGGTCGTGCGGGTTTTGCCAAAGATTCGTTCTGCGCCGCGCCGAACAACTACCTAGAGACACGCCGTGAGCGGACGTGGCTGAAGCTTGCTATCCGTGCCATGACAGAGGAAGCCCGGCGAAGATTGGTCGCTGGTTTTCTCGCACGAATGATAAGCCTTCCGCAGCATCCAGGTCCACGGCAGTCTTGGCTCGCGCTTCCCTTTGAGAAATCAATCGGCGGACGCTAGCACCGAATTCAGATTACTTAGGGATGAATATGTTCCGGCCGGGCAGACCAGGAGGTTTGCC
>JAYTUF010000062.1:0-2962 GCA_043744755.1 Anatilimnocola sp. | reverse complement strand
ATCGAACCATCGACGAGCGTTCGCTCGCTGACCGTGTGCCCCTTCTTTCGAGCTTCGATCTTGGCCCGTTCACAGGCATACGCCTGCAAGAACCGATCAAGTTCTTGCAGTTGCCCCCAGTGGCCGTTGAAGTTGTCAAACTTCACGCCGCCACTGGCGACATCAAACACCACCGGGTAAGTCCACCCCGGGAGCTTCACCGTCAGCCCGGTTTCGGTGCTAGTGAACAACTTCGCCGTCTGCTGAACCGGCGGCGGCAACCCCAACCTTTGACATGCCGCGGCGACGGCGGCCGCGTCACGGACTTGGGTCTGAATTTGAACGATGTGGGACATACTTAAGCTCCTTTCGAGAAACGCCCCTGATGACCAGACGCGAGGAAATTAATGTGGATGAAGCATGGTTACGCTAGGCCACTGCTGAGCGAACCGAGTCCGGATTCTGATTACCGCTGTTGCTCACTGCACTGCGATGGTTGCCACCGTCGACGGACTAATGTGCTGTTTTTCCGCCACGACCACCCTGCGCCATAGTCGCACAATTGAATGCAAACCATGCGTCGGCTAATTTTCGCCGCAGTTGTGAAATACGTGCTGCTGAGACGTCGAACTCAGTGGCGACCTCACTCGTGCTGTATCCTTGCATCAAGCATTCTGCGATTCGGCAGTTGCGTGGGCCTTGCATCCTCAGCCAACGTGGAAAGTCGATCCGGAATGCCACCTGGTCGAGGACCGGCGTCTGGCGTTTGTCGATCAGATTTTCCTCTGAATCTACGTCAACGAGCGTTGCCAGCGATTGGATTTCAAAACCCGCTTTCCTCTTCGCCCTCGACGAGTACGCATCGCGAGAACACTGAGACGTGCCAACTCGCCGACCATCGTGGTATCGGGCGATGGCGTATCTGGCTAATGCCGACGCGAACGCTCGCTGTAACTCGCCTCTCTCATGTAATCGCTGATAGGCGCACATTGCACTTGCAACCACTTCGCCGACGGCGTCCTGCTTTGCTTCAGCCTTTAGGTGACGCAAAGCCGCTGCCGCTAGTTTCTCAATCATGGGCAGCAGATTTACGAAACTTGCCTGCCAAGATGTACCATCCGCTTCAGACTCGCATTTCTTTGCAGTCATGGGAAACGCTCCGCTATTGCGGACCGCTCCCAGCCGGAGCGGTCCTTGTAAACAAGAAGCCGCCCCAGCAATCGCCGAAGCAATATCACGAATGGGGCTGGAGACAGTTCGGTTACGAGCGGCTCCGAAGCCTGCCTCACTTTCAGGCGTTTGGAAGAACTAACCGCGGGCCCTCATTTAGATATGACGCATTTCGGGCACTTATTTAGATGGCTGCGATTCGTGCCTACCTAGCAGCAACTGCCAAAAATACGATCGCTGATTTCAAGCGACTGAAGAGTTTGGTAAGCTGCTCTGCCGCTGGAGAATTATGGAGAGCCAGTTGCGCAGGAGATTGAACCGATGAACAAGCTGAGCGAATACGTCAAAGTTGCCGAAGCAGCTTCAATCATGGGCGTTTCTCAAAACACGCTGCGGACTTGGGCTGAAGACGGCAAGATCCCGATGCACCGCAACCCTGCCAACGGCTACCGGCTGTTCCGCCGATCTGACCTGGACAAATTCCTCCGCAAGATTGCGAAGCCAGTTGTCAGCGGTCGACCGAAGAAGGCCAAGTAGCACACCTGGAAGGATGAACGAACGCGTGGACGCTTCACAACTCAACTGGATTACCGGATACATCTGGGGCATCGCCGATGATGTACTCCGCGATCTGTACGTTCGCGGCAAGTACCGCGACGTCATCCTGCCCATGACCGTGCTGCGTCGCCTGGATGCTGTGTTGGAGCCGACGAAGCAGGCCGTGCTCGACATGAAGAAATCGCTCGACAAGGCGAAAATTACCAACCAGGACGCTGCGCTCCGGCAAGCGAGCGGCCAGGCGTTCTACAACACGTCGAAGTTTACGCTCCGCGATCTGCGAGCGCGCGCAAGCCAGCAGCAGCTTCGCGCCGACTTCGAGGACTACCTCGACGGCTTCTCATCAAATGTGCAGGACATCCTAGAGAACTTCGAGTTTCGCAATCAGATTCCCCGGCTATCCAAGGCCGACGCACTCGGCACATTGATTGAAAAACTCCTCGCGCCGGAGATCAACCTCAGCCCTAACCCGGTGCTGAATGGGAATGGCACCGTCAAGCATCCGGGCCTTGATAACCACGCAATGGGGACGATCTTCGAGGAGCTGGTTCGCAAGTTCAACGAAGACAATAACGAAGAGGCAGGCGAGCACTGGACGCCGCGCGATGCCGTCAAACTAATGGCCAAGCTGATCTTTCTTCCGATCGCTGACCAAATCGAATCGGGGACGTACTTACTGTACGACGGCGCCTGCGGTACGGGCGGCATGTTGACCGTGGCGGAAGACACGCTGACGGAATTGGCCAAGTCGCACGGCAAGCAGGTTGCCACGCACTTGTATGGCCAGGAGATCAACGCCGAGACCTATGCCATCTGTAAGGCCGACCTTTTGCTCAAGGGTGAAGGCGAAGCCGCGGATAACATCATCGGCGGTCCCGAACACTCGACCTTGTCGAACGACGCGTTCCGTTCACGCGAGTTCGACTTCATGCTCTCGAATCCACCCTACGGCAAAAGCTGGAAAAGTGATCAAGAGCGGATGGGAGGCAAAGCGGGCATGAAAGACCCGCGGTTCGTGATCGAACACCAAGGCGATCCCGAGTTCTCGTTGACGACGCGCAGCAGCGACGGCCAAATGCTCTTCCTGGCGAACATGTGCGCGAAGATGAAGCACAACACACCGCTGGGCAGCCGTATCGCCGAAGTCCACAACGGCTCGTCGCTGTTCACCGGCGATGCTGGCCAAGGCGAGAGCAACATCCGCCGCTGGATCATCGAGAACGACTGGCTCGAAGCCATCGTCGCGCTGCCGCTG
>JAYTUF010000061.1:0-2970 GCA_043744755.1 Anatilimnocola sp. | reverse complement strand
TTGAGTTGATGCTTGACCATCTGTTCGTCGAGTTGCTTCCAGAGGTCGTCGTTTTTCAGGGGGACGAGCTTTCCCTTTTCTTTGCGATTCCAGCCGTTGCGCTTCCAGCCGGCCATCCACTCTTGCATTCCTTTGCGGACGTATTCGCTGTCAGTCAGCACTTCGACGAACGTGGGGCGGGTGAGCAGGTTCAGCCCTTGAATGACGGCCATCAGCTCCATGCGGTTGTTGGTGGTCTCCGGTTCATAGCCGGAGAATTCTTTCACTTTGCCGCTGGCGGGATGCTTCAAAATGCAGGCCCAGCCGCCGGGGCCGGGGTTTCCTTGGCAGGCGCCATCGGTGAACAGGTGTACTTCCGGTGCTGCGGGTGATTCTTCGCTGGCTGCTGACATGAACTATTCCGTGGTGGCTGGCCGCGCGTGCTGCAAGACCGAAAGGGCGTGGGCGATTGTCTGCTCTTCGCCGGCGGTGAGCGTGCCGCCGCCGAACCGCACGCGATGATAACCGGCCACGACCGATTGCAGAATGGCAGCGAGCGTGACGGGTGCGCCAGACGATGCTGGTAAGAATTTCAGCGTCAATCGCTCGCTGGCAATGGTAACGAGGTCGGTGGCGGTGGCCTGCTTGGGCCAAGCAACGCCTTGTCTCGCGAGAATTCTTTTCAATTCGAGAAAGAAGGCAGGCGCCGAATGGACCGCCGGCTGCTGACTTCGCCAGCTTTGTTGCGAAAGCCAGCGCGAGACAAAGATCAGGCCGCCGAGCGCCGCTGGAAACCCAATCAGGCCGATGAGCAAGATTGCAAATCGCAGCCAAGGAATGGACGGCATTTCAATCAACGCTGATGCCTCGCCGACTGTCGCAGCGGCATTCACTTCTTTCGCAACCGCCGGTCCGCGGATTGCCGCTTTGGCCCACGACTGCCAGGCGGTTGCATCGAAACCCACGGCGAATAGTGCCCGCGAGTGGTTCGTCAGCGGATCGAGAACGGTATCTTGCCGGCCGGCGTTCAGGCCGAGCACATAATCACGCCACAGATAATCGACGTAATCAATCACTTCGGCTATGTTGCCCGCCTCGCGGTCGGCTTCAGTCACCGTTTCGTTCGAGGCCGGCGTGGCATCCAGCCGGTACCAGGCCCCGCCGCCGCTCGGTTTGCCGGCGATCTCTTCGGGCGGCACTTCTTCCGGCGGCAACAGCACTTCCACCCAGGCATGGGCATGGCGCTGGCGGACGAGATAATATTGCCCCAGCGCATTCCAATCGCCACCCTTGTAGCCCACGACCATCCGCGCGGGAATTCCCTGGCTGCGGAGCAACATGATCAGGGCGCTCGCGAAATACTCGCAATGGCCGCGGCGGCGGTTCACGGCAAAATCTTCCAGCGGATCGAGCGGCGGCGACTGCTCTCTTAAGGCTGGCGAATCATCAAGGTCCAGCGAGTACTGGAACAGTCCCGAGGCATATAAATAGTTCCGCAAGGCGATGGCGCGGATCAGCGCCGGCTTGTCTTGCAAACCTTGCGTCTGAATGATCTCATCAGCCGCTTGCTTCAGACCCGGAAAGCGCTGCGCATCGAACTGTTGCAGGTCCTCGCGCTCTGCATTGAGATAGAAAGTCTCTTGTGGCGAGCCACCCGGATTGAAGTGCGGAACCGCGTGCAGTTGCCGGCCATTGCGAATCGCGAGCGTACCTAGCACGTATCGAAACTCATTCTTGGGACTGAGCTGGTCCTCGTTCCCGGTGCGGACCAGCCGAGGCGACTGATGGAATTCCTTAATGCCGCTCGTTTCAGGTAAGACCTTGACCGGCATCATCGCGAACAGCACGGGCGAATTAGTCGCTTCGAGCACCACCTCTTGACGCATCAGGTCGCCCGGCCGGACCTCCTGGCGCAAATGCAATCGCGTGCTGTTCGTGACCATTTGGTAAGCGGGCTTAAACGTCCAGCGGGAGCCATATTCGTCCTGAATATAGTTCGTCAGCACCTGGCCATGAAAATAAGGCTCGCTGACGAGCGATATCGACCGTTGGGTCGCTGGATTAATAAAGTTGACCCGCATCACGGGTTGATCGCTAAGCCGGATGCGTCCTTTGGTCTTGAGGATTACCTCACCGCTAAAGCCGCTGGTCGCCGTTCGCCCGCGGGCCGATTGCCATTGGGCATCGGTGAGCCGGGGGGCTGTAAAGAAGAAGACACAGGCGAAGGCAATGCTCGCCACGGTGAACATCAGCACGCTTTGCACCAGCCAGGGTGCCCGTACCCAGTGCTCGAGCTGCTGCTGCCGCGCGTCACTCGTCCGCAGCCGCGGCGGATCGAGTAAGCGATGCAGCGAAACGGGCGATTTGCCCGGGCTCCCCGGCGACGGGTTTTCATCGATCACTTCCCGCTGGTAACACAGCAGCAACATGCAGCCGATGGCCACCGCCAGGTAGACCATCAACAGCAGGCCGAACTGCGGCCCCAAGGTGAGCGCGGCGGAAACCACCACTTGCAACACGCTCAGCACCAGCAATTGCCAATGCACTCGCCGGCTCTTGACTTGGAAGACGAGCACCACTTGCAGGTAAATCAGCATGTGCGAGATCGTCAGCAGTTGCGCTTCGCGGTCGTGGGCTAATCGCCAGAACTCGCGAAACGTCCAGGCCACCGAACAGAGCGCGGCAAGATTTCCCACTGTCCGCGGAATTTTGATCCAACCGTACCAATCGGTCACGACCAGTGCCACCAGCGCGGAAGCGCCGAGCGCGTAGGGAAACCAAGAGCGATCGCCGGTCAACAATAGAAACGCCCCGCCGAGCACGGCGAGCAAGGCGGTTTGAAATTGCAGCCAGCGTTGCAAGTTCACGGGCGGTCCTCGGGCCGGGAACGAACGAAACGGGTCATCTCCAAAGTATAGCAGACCTCGCTCATGGCTCGCTGAAGATCAGCCGCCGCGAGCTAGCCCTTGCTCGCGGTTCCGGGGCAACCGG
>JAYTUF010000060.1:0-11646 GCA_043744755.1 Anatilimnocola sp. | reverse complement strand
ATATTACCATCGGCGGGAAAATGCAGCGTGCGCAGATTCAAGTGCCGCAGATCGTCAGTTGGCGACTTTCGGAACGCTTCCGCTGGCCGGCCGACCAGGTGCTGCTCCTCTCGTGCGGCGTCGATGCGAGTCCCACGGGTGAGGCCGGCGGCGCGCTGGCCATGCTGCGTCCGCTCGAAGGTCGTGGCAGTCGCAGTGATGCTCTGCTGTTCGTCGAATACAGCCGCCGTGTGGCTTCGGGCACGGCGGATCGCTTCCAGAAAGACGCCGCGGGGAATATCTCGAGCAATCCGGTTTCACGAGGACGATACTAGTGTTTCATCTGGTGTGCCACTGGCAAGGAAGTCGCGCTAGAGAGTTTATTTCGCAAGGCCCCGTCACCGCGACTGACTGCCAGTGCGGAGCGGAGTTGCGCTCCCCACTGGCAATCAGACTCGGCAGAGCTTCATTAGGAATTGAAGTCATTCGCTCGTCTTCCTTGCCAGTGGCACACTTGACCCTTAACAACGAACAGATGTCTCAACCCCTTCACCGCCGCTCGTTCTTCGCTGTCGCCGCGGCCTGGGCTGCGACGGCGCTCGGCCTAACGGGTTGCCGGGGATTTTTGCGCGGCGTCGATCAATCGGCCCTCTACGGCGCACCGGCGGGACCAATCGACAACCCACTCTTTCTGCCGCCCCTCGATCCGGAGTTCGTCTGGAATCAACTCGTTGATGCCGTCGATGATCATTTTCGCATCGAGCGCGAAGAACGAGTCCGCATGATCGGCGGCATTCTGACCGAAGGCCGCATCGATACCTTTCCCACGGTCGGTTCGACGCTGCTCGAACCCTGGCGGAGCGACAGCACGCCCGGTTACGAAAAACTGCATGCCACGCTGCAATCGATCCGCCGCCGCGCGACCGTCCGGTTGATTCCGACCGAAGGAGGTAGCCTGGTCGATGTCGTCGTGCAGAAGGAACTCGAGGACCTCGATAAGCCCGAACACGCGACCGCCGGCGGCGCCACGATGCGCCACGATGGCTCGCTCGTCCGCCGCGAAGCCATGCCCGGTCGGTTCAGCGTCACGCTGGGCTGGATACCCATCGGCCGCGATTGCTCGCTGGAGCAGAAGATTCTCAAAGACATTAGCGCTCGGCTCGATGTGCCGGTCATGTCGTCCGGCTTCGCTGGCCCGCCAATACCTGAAACAGGCAGTCCCGTCGAACTGATTCAGCCCGGCAACAGCCGCGAAGTTCCCACGATTCCTTCCGTCCCCGGCTGGCAACCGCGAGGCACACCCGAAGCGCTCCCCGCGCCCGGAGGTCCACCGCCAGGGAATATTCTATTGCCCAGCCGGTTGTAAGCTCGTGGCCAATGCTGCCGACGTAGCCCGCAGCCGTGCTGCGGGCGAGTCGAGCTAACGCCCGAACTTGTCCGTCACACTCGCTCGCAGCATGGCTGCGAGCTACGTGCAAAAACTCGGCACTCAACCCTACTTTACCGGCAACAACCTCACCTCGCGCACATCCATCACCGCGGCCCCTGGCTTCTTCTGCGGACGAATCTCCAGCGTGTGTCGCCCGGCTTTCTCTAGTTTGACTTGGCCGATCTTGCGGGGCACGAAGTTCTGAAAGCCGCCGGTCTGCTCGACGATGAAGGTCAGCTTTTGATCGCCGATGGCGACTAATACTTCGCTGCCGCCGCTGCCGTTGCCGCAGCCGACGAGGAGTTCGACGTCGAATGTGCCGGGCTTGGTGAGTTCAAATTCCCAACTGGCCCAGTCGGTCGGGTTGATCCAATAGCCGAGCGTGTTCTTGTGCGGCATAGGCTCGAAGCGCAGTTGCTCGCCATGCACGCTGGCCCACTTCGCGGGCATCGTCACGGTGCCATCCGCGGCCTGCGGATTAGGCGCGTAGTTTGGATTCGGCTCGTTCAGTTTCGCGCCGACCGATTTGCGCCACTCGTCCAGTTGTTTCGCGAGATCGGTCACAACCTGCGGATGTTGCACGGCCAAGTTTCGGCCCTCGCGAAAGTCACTCGTCATATCGAACAACTCACGCCTGCCATCTTCATAGAACTCAATCAGCTTCCAGCGTCCCGCGCGGATCACGCCGCCGGGCTTGCCGCCCTGATTGGCATAGTGCGGATAGTGCCAGAAGACCGCTTCGCGCTGCGGCTCGCCCGTTTGCGTGAGCACCGGCAGCAAACTGACGCCATCGACATCTGCTGAGGCTTCCAATCCGCAAGCGGCCACAATGGTTGGCAACAGATCAATGCTGCTCACCGGCGTGCTGGTCTTCCCGGCCTTGATCGTCGCCGGCCAGCGCATCAACAGCGGCACGCGAATGCCCCCTTCGTACAGAAAGCCCTTCCCTTCCCGCAGCGGCGCGTTCGAGGTGGCCGGTGTGTGCGCCCCTTCGAGCGTCGCCAGGCCGCCATTGTCGCTGGTGAAAATGACCAGCGTGTTCTCCGCGAGTTTCAATTCATCCAGCTTCTGCATGATTCGGCCAATGCCATCGTCCAAGCTTTCCAGCATCGCGGCATAGACCGAACTATTCTGTTTGCCGCTGAACTTCGCATCGGCGGGATACTTTTTGATGAGGTCTTCCTTTGCTTGCAGCGGAATATGCACCGTGTAATGCGGCAGGTAGAGGAAGAACGGTTCCTTCTGACTCTTCTCGATAAAACCCAATGCAGCATCGGTGAGCAGGTCGGTGAGGTAACTGCCGTCGATGGCGGTTTCCAATCCTTTCAGCGACCGCCCCGCGCGTTTACCATTGTTCTCCCGCACAAACGGCGCGAAGAAACCGGGCGGGCTGCCGCCTTGATCCCCGGCGATGTTCAATTCAAAGCCCTGCGCTTCAGGCCCAAACCCCGCGCCGCCGAGATGCCACTTGCCAATGCTCGCGGTGCGATAACCGGCGGCCCGCAATCGCTCGGCAATCGTCACCTCCGCCAGCGGAAGTTGCTGTTCAATCTTCGGCCGCAACAACTTCTGCGCCGGCAAATCACCGCGCCCCGGCAGCCAATCGGTCAGATTCAATCGCGCCGGATACCGCCCCGTCATGATCGCCGCGCGAGTGGGCGAACAAACTGGACACGCCGCATAAGCATCCGTAAACCGCAGCCCATCCTTGGCCATCTGGTCAAGCCGCGGCGTCTTGTGAAACGTGCTGCCATAACAGCCGAGGTCTGCCCAGCCGAGATCGTCGATGACGATGAGGACGACGTTGGGCCGCGCTGCTGGCTTTTCCTGCGCTTCAACTAAAGGTGATGTCGACAATCCAGCAACCGCGCAGCAAAACATCAACCCAATTCGGAATGCATGGCGGAGCATTGAAGAGTACCAAGGAACGAAGAAGTTGCAATTGAGCGCGAGATCAATGGTAGCAGAAAATGCCAGTGCCTCGCCTTACAGCAACTCCCGAATCCCCGTTGCATCACTCACCAGATGCGTCGGTCGGCCTTGGGGAGTGTGGACGATCTTGCCGGGGTCGATGCCCAGCTTGGTGTAGATCGTCGAGACGAAGTTCTCGGGCGAAAGAACCCGTTCGTTGGCGGTGTAGCCCTTGCGGTCGGTGCTGCCGACGATCACGCCGCCGGGGGTGCCGCCGCCGGCAATGAGGACGGACATGGCGTTCGCCCAGTGATCGCGGCCGGCCCCCTTCTGGCCGTTGAGCGTGCTGATGGCGGGGGTGCGGCCGAATTCGCCGAGCGCGACGACGAGCGTGCTTTCCAGCAGTCCGCGCTCGTTTAGATCAGCGATCAGCGTGGCGACGGTGTTGTCCCAATCGGGCAGACGTTTGCGCAGCGCGGGAAAGATTTCGGCATGGTGATCCCAGCCGCCGTCATAAAGCGTGATAAACGGCACGCCTGCTTCGACCAGGCGTCGCGCGAGGAGCGCTCGCTGGCCAAAACCGTTCCGGCCATAGCGGTCGCGGACCTTGTCGGATTCGCGATTGATGTCGAACGCGGCCTGGGCGGTCTGCGACGTGATCAGGTCGTAACCCTGACGATAGTATTCGTCGAGTCCGCCAACCGGATCACCGGCCGCGGGATCGTTGATGCGCTCGATGCGATCGACCAGCTTCCGCAGGTCGGTGCGGCGGTTGAAGTGATCGGTGGTCAGACCCTGCGGCAGCGCGACATCGCGGACGCGGAAGTCGGGCGAGTTCGGATCGCCGCCGACGACGAACGGAGCGTATTTCGCGCCGAGAAAATTCGGTCCGCCGGAGCGCGACATGCTGGGAATGGAAAAATAGTTCGGCAGGCCATTGTCCTTACCCAACTCATACGCGGCCACCGAACCCATACTCGGATGAAAGCTGACAAACGCGCCGCAGCCCACGGGAATCCGCGGCGGCGAGCCGGTCATCATGTAATGATTGCCGGCGCCGTGGTTCCCTTGGTCGTGGCGGATCGAGCGGATCACGCTGATCTGGTCCATCATTCCCGCCAGCTTGGTCATGTGCTGCGAGAACTGCACACCGGGAACCTTGGTGCTGATCGGCTCGAACTCGCCGCGAATTTCGGCGGGAGCATCGGGCTTGGGATCGAAGGTTTCAAAGTGAGTCGGCCCGCCGTCCATCCAAATCAAGATGCAACTCTTGGCCTTCGCCTGCCGCGGCGAAGGATTCGCAGCCTGCGCTTGCAGGCGCAACAGACCGCTCAGTCCGGTGCCCACGAACGCCGTCAGACCTATTTGCAAACAATCGCGGCGCGACACGCCGGCGCAATTTCGATACTGGCTCATCAAGCAGTTCCCTGACCCGCTTCCTGGACTTGCCTAGTTGGCAACAATCAACGTCCATTTATCTTATCGACTGGAACGGGCGCTGCCAACGGTATTTTTCGTGGTGCGCAGCAGATGGACTCATTCTACAGCACCGCCGCAATCGCCTCGCACAGTCGTTGCATGTTCTGCTCGGTCATGCCGGCGACGTTGATCCGGCCGCCATTGCCGACGACGTAGACCGCGTGCTTCGTGCGGAGTTCATCGACTTGCAGGTTCGTCAGGCCGGAGTACGAGAACATCCCCTTCTGGTTGATTAAGAAGGAGAAGTCTTTCTCGGGCTTGAGCTTCTTCATGCGGTCAACGAACACCTGCCGCATTTTGTGAATCCGCTCGCGCATCGCGGCGAGTTCAGCTTCCCATTGCTTGCGAAGCGCCGCATCGTTGAGCACGCCGGCGACGAGAGCGCCGCCATGCGTGGGCGGATTCGAGTAGTTGGTGCGAATGCTGATTCGCACCTGGCTCAGCGCCCGCTGCGCTGCTTCGGATGAATTGGCGACGAGTGTGAGTGCGCCAACTCGTTCGCCATAGAGACCGAAATTCTTGGAGAACGAACTGCAAACCAGCACTTCGAGGCCGAGCTTGACTAACTCGCGTAGACCGAAGGCGTCTTGTTCCAAGCCATCGCCAAAACCCTGATAGGCGAAATCGACGAGCGGCAGCAGACCGCGGCGCTTAATCACAGCTGCAATCTTCTGCCATTGCTCAGGCGTGGGATCGATGCCCGTTGGGTTATGGCAACAGGCATGCAGCAGCACGATGTCGCCCGGCGGGAGCTTTTCGAGCGCAGCGATCATGCCGTCGAAATCGAGGCCGCGACCAGTGGCATCAATGTATGCATACACATCCGTCATCTGCCCGGCGGCAGCAAAGATTGCAGTATGATTTGCCCAGGTCGGCTTACTCACCCAAACCTTTGCGCCCGGAAAATGCTTTCGCAGAAAGTCGGCCGCGACGCGCAAAGAACCCGTGCCACCGGGCGTTTGCGCGGTGATGGCCCGGTTATTCTGCAAAATCTCGTGACCGGCGCCGAACAACATTTCCTGCACGCGGCTGCCATATTCGGCGAGTCCTTCGATCGCGAGATAACCTTTGCTCTTTTCAATATCAAGCAAGCGGCGCTCGGCCTCTTTCACCGAGGCGAGCACGGGCGTGTTGCCTTGTTCGTCCTTATAAACGCCGACGCTCAAGTTGATTTTGCCCGGCGTGGGATCGTTCTTAAAGGCTTCGCCGATGCCAAGAATGGAATCGGGCGGAGCCAGCGGCAGCATATCGAACATGACGTGAACCAGGAGATTGGAGGTTGGATTGTTAGTAGCAGAATTCGCCAGAATTCTGACGCGTGGGGACTGAATTCTGGCGAATTTAGCTACGCGTCAGTCGCCAGTCGACCAAGGGAGCGACTAGACATCTGGGCCAAAGACAATTATCCTAGCCCGCTGTTCGGATGGTCGGTAGGCCTGTTTTGCAATCCCCGCTCTCTCCCTTCCCGCATCTCTTTTCCCCTGACGGTGTGCATGGCCCGGCGAAAAATCGGCATCTGGATTATTGGCGCCAAGGGAGGTGTCGCCTCAACGGTCACGGTCGGCTTAATCGCACTTAAAAAAGGGCTGGCCCCCAACCACGGGCTGGTGACGCAGTTGCCGCAATTCGCCGGGCTGGACCTGGCCGGCTTCGGCGACTTCACCCTCGGCGGGCACGAAATCCGCGACGTCTCCCTTTTCGACGAAGCCATGCAAATGGTCCGCGTCAGCCGGGCCATCGACGGCGACCTCGTCGCCAAGTGCAAGCCTGAGCTCGATAAGATCGATAAGAACATCAAGCCCGGCACGCTGTTCAATGTCGGCGCGACGATCGACAAACTGGCCAGCGACGACCTGCGCAAGAGCAAAGCCAAAGAAACACCCCGCGCCGCTATCGACCGCGTGCAGGCCGATTTGAAAGAGTTTCAGCAGAAGAACGATCTCGATCAAGTCGTGGTCATCAACCTGGCTTCGACCGAGCCGCCCGTGGATGAAGCCTTGTTGCCTGCCAGGTGGAAAGACTTAGCCAAGACACTCGATAAGCCGAAGAAGTGTCTGCTGGCTGCGAGCTCGCTGTATGCGATTGCTGCCCTTGAACTTGGCTTGCCCTATATCAACTTCACGCCGTCGCTCGGTTCCGCCGCGCCCGCTTTGCAAGAATTGGCGATCGAAAAAGACACCTGCCACATGGGTCACGACGGCAAGACGGGCGAGACGCTGATGAAGAGCGTCCTCGCGCCGATGTTCGCCGCCCGCAACTTGCCGGTGATGAGCTGGGTCGGCCACAACATTTTTGGCAATCTCGATGGTAAGGTGCTGGAAGACCCCGCCAACAAGAAGACCAAGGTCCGCAGCAAAGACCGGCTGTTGCATCAGATTCTCGGCTACTCTCCGCAAACGCTCGTCAGCATCGAATACATCGAGAGCCTGGGGGACTGGAAGACGGCCTGGGATCACATTCATTTTCAGGGCTTTCTCGGCCTGCCGATGGTATTGACCTTCACCTGGCAGGGCGCCGACTCGCTGCTGGCGGCGCCGCTGGTGATCGACCTGATCCGCCTCACCGAACGCGCCCATCGCAACGGCGACCGAGGCTTGCTGACGTTCCTGGCCAGCTTTTTCAAGAGCCCCATCGGCGTCTCGAACCACAACTTCGTCGAGCAGTTCCAAATGCTGCAGGCCTGGGCGGAGAAAGTCTCCAAATAGGCGAGCGATTGAGCATCAGCCCGACGTGCCTTCCGGCAATCAGTTCGGTGGCGATATATGATCGACTCTGACGAGAGGAAGTCTCACGAGAGCGAGTCTGACGAGAGGAAGGGAATAAAGATGACAACCGCCCAAGAACTCGCCAGTTTCACCACGTTCGCACAGCGAATGCTCGCGGCAGGCACGCAGAATCTGACCATCGACGAATTGTTCGATCAGTGGCGACTGGAAAATCCAGCCCACGATCAGCACGCCGAAAATGTGGCAGCCGTTCAGGCTTCGTTTCAGGACTTCAAGAACGGCGAGCGCGGGACAATCGCTGGTGAACATTCTGCAGAACTTCGCCGCGAGTTTTCCGGCAAACAGCGATGAGCTTCACGGTTCGAGAACTTCCGAAAGCGAAGCAGGACAAGTACACGATCTTTTGTTGGCTGGATGAGCGTTCACCGGCCGGCGCGATGAGTTGGCTCGACGCCTATGATGCGCTCGTGGAGCGACTCAAGGAAGCTCCAAGTACCTTTGGAGCAGCGCTCGAAAATGACGATTGCGAATTCGACGTCCGGCAAGCTCTCTTCAAGACGCGCCGGGGACGGGTCTATCGAGTTCTGTTTCACATCCAAGGACAGGAAGTTTTCATCCTGCGCGTCCGTGGGCCTGGTCAGGCATCCGTATCACCCGGCGATGTTTAAAAGCGGGCGAATTTCGGCCGCATTTGACTGCTATTCCTTTCGCGAATCGCCTGTACCATGCGCGTGATTGACCACTTCGCGTAAGCGGGCTAGTTTGTAGCTTGCTTCGTCGTCGCCTAAAAACGCCACTTGCATCGGATGCTGCTCCTTTGGACGCCCTACATTTTTGCATCGCCGTGGGGCCGCTGAGCGTCTATTTTCTGCTGCTAGGGCTAATCAACTTGCGGCGCCGGCCGTTCGTGACCACGGGCGGCCGCGATGCCATGTCGCTCGGAATTGCCATCGTCGGCTTCGTCATCGTCGGCCCCATGGAGCTGTTTCTGCCCGAGGCGGCGGCGACCAACCTGCACGCTTGGGCTTGGGCGATGTTGGTCACGCTTTATTTGCTCTCGCTGGTCCTGGTGGTGCTGCTGATGCGGCCGAGACTTGTGATTTATAACATCACGGGCGATCAAATTCGCCCGGTCCTGAGCGATGTCGTTTCGGAACTCGACCCCGAAGCTCGCTGGGCCGGCGATGCTCTCGCCTTGCCGAATCTGGGTGTGCAATTGCATGTGGAAGCAGCTTCGATGTTCAAAAACGTGCAGTTGATCTCCGCCGGTCCGCAGCAGAATCTGGCCGGCTGGCGGCGCTTGGAAGTCGAGCTCGACCGCGCCTTCCGCAAACTCGAGGGCGCGCCGAATCCCTACGGCGCCAGCCTGATGCTGTTCGGCTTCACGCTCGCCGGCTACGCCAGCTATTGGCTCTATCAAGACCCCGAAGGAGTCATCCGCTCGCTGCAAACGATGCTGCGGCAGTGACGGTAAAAGGGCGAGAGGCGGGGGAACTCACTCTCCTATGCACCACACCGCGTCCTTCGTGCGCAAGATCAGCGTCTTCCCCGCGATGGCCGGACTCGCCATGAAGCCGCCGGGGAGTTTGTTTTCGGCCAGCGACTCAAACTCGCGGCCGGGCTTAAGCACATGGCAGGTTCCTTCTTCCGCAAAGAAGTACAGCTTGCCGTCGGCATAAATGGGGGACGACATGAACAGGCCGCCGAGCCGCTTTTGATAAAGGACCTCGCCCGATTCTGCTAGGGCGCAGGTGACAACGCCTTGTTCGTTTCCCATATACAGCAGGTCATCGACCACAATGGGTGAGCCGTAACGCGGGTAGCCTTTGGCGAGTTTCCAGGGAACATGCGTGCCGGTCACGTCACCCTTCCCGCCAAGCTTCACGGCGAACAAATGGAACCCGCCGTCCGCGGTGCCGATGAACGCGATCCCTTTACTGACGACCGGCCGGCCCGCGGCGTTCATGCCGCCACTCTTCACCTGCCAGAGTTCCTTGCCCGTCCGTGGATCATAAGCAGCCGTGCTGCCGGCGCTCGGCGTGATGAGTTCCGGGTGGCCATCGACCATGATCACGCTCGGCGTGCCATAGCCCTTCTTCGCGTCGCCATTGTCGGTGCCGTAATTAAAGCCGCGATCCGTTCGCCAGATCGTCTTGCCGGTTTCCTTATCGAGCGCGGTGACATACTGCACGTCATAGCCATCGAACATCAGGATCAGCAAATCCTGCCAGACAATGGGCGATGAACCTGCTCCGCGAAAGTGATTGCACTCCAGATCGTGCCGGCTCCAAAGCACCTTGCCGCTAGCCGTATCAAGACAGGCGGTCCCATGCACGCCGAAGTGAACATACACACGGCCCTGCTCGACGACCGGCGTGGGTGAAGCGTAGCTGTTTCGGTCATGGCAAAACTGGGGCTTCTCGACTTCAAACACCTTCACATCGTGCAGCACCTTGCCCGTCGCCCGATCGAGGCAAATGGCGAATAGTTGCTTGCCATCGGGCGGGGCGGTGGTTAGCCAGACCTGGTCGTTCCAGACCACGGGCGATGACCAGGCTTTGCCCCGGACCGGCGTCTTCCACTTCACGTTTTCAGTCTCGCTCCATTTCGTCGGCAAGCCGGTGGCCGCTGAAGTTCCGTCCGCATTCGGTCCGCGGAATTGATTCCATTGTTCCTCGGCTGCTGACGTTGTTTGCAATCCAATGAGACTGACAAGGAGCAGTGCGACCGATAACGATATACGCAGCATGGCGAGACCAATTCAGGCGGGAGGAAGGGGTGAGCGCTGTGTCCCCTTCAATGTCGCACGATGGCGCGCAGAATTCTAGTGCGTAAAGATAGGTAGCCCGTCGCGTAAGCAAGGGAGGGCCGCGAGTGGACTCAGAATTGAAAACGTGCGGCAGCACCCATTGAACACTAACCGTCGCTGCGGGGCCTTTTGTGCTACCGCACGATGGCAAGTTCGGCGGTTGCTCGCGGCACTTCCTTGCTGACGCGACGGGCTACCTAGTCGCCTTCCTGATACATCTCGGGCGAGTCCCAGGTAAAGCGGCGGCGAGGTTCTTCTTTCAAAACTGGCTTGGGTGGTTCGGGCTGAACCATGATGACTTTGGGCGCTGGCGGAGGAGGAGCAGGCGCGGCGACGAAGATCGGCTGAATGAAAACTGCTTCGGGACGCGGCGGCAATTCAATTCTGGGCGCGACGGGCGCGGGGGGCGGAGGCGGCAGGGGGCGACGCACTTCCAGCACTTCTGCTCGCGGCGGCGGTGGCGGCGTCGGTGCCGGCGGTGCCGCAATCGCCCAGCTATCCGGCAACTTGACAACCGGCGCCGCTGGAGGCGGCGGCAACTTCTTCCATTCCCAGGCGTTGTTCGGGTCGAACCATTGTTCTTCAACCGATGCTTTGTCGAGGAGCTCGTTCGGGTCGATGACAAATCGCTCGCGCTTCGGTTCCTCAACCGGTTCCGGTTCGGGCGGCGGGGGCGGCAGTTCAATCTTCGGTGGATCAATCTTGGCCGGCTCCAGCTTTTTCTTTTTCTTCTTGAGCGGCTCGGCCGGGAGGACTTCCACGGTCGTGCCACGGCTGGGCAAGTTGCGGGCGACGAAGTTCGCTTCTTCGCAAATCTGCTGAATATGCTCGTGGCAGGTGAACAGAATCACCTGATGCCCTTCGCGGGCAAATTCGTACATCACTTGCGCGGTCGCGCGCACGCGAGCCGCGTCGAAGTTCACCAGCACGTCGTCCAGCACCAGCGGCAGCTTCGCGCCCTTGCGACCGAAGGAAGCCGCGAGCGCGAGTCGCAGGCTGATGTAAACGGCTTCACGCGTGCCGCGGCTGAGGACTTCCAGCGGCAACGATTGATGGCGATGATCTTCAATGAGCAGCGCGCGGCGATCGAGCGGCATCCAGACCCGCGTGTATTGACCCTGCGTGATCCGTGACAGGTATTGCGATGCTTCCCGCAGTGTTTCGGGCTGGCGATCCGTTTCATACGACTTGCGAACCGAATCGAGAATCCGACTGATCGCGGCCAATTGTTGCCAGCGGCGGGTGGCTTGCCGCAACTGTTGTTCGATCATGCCCACTTCGAGCGTCGCTTCGCTCAGGCGGCGATCGCTGGC
>JAYTUF010000059.1:0-2972 GCA_043744755.1 Anatilimnocola sp. | reverse complement strand
CCGCGGCCGAGCACGTCGCAACGTTGCCGCGGATCCTGGGCGTAGGTGAGCATCGCGCCGCAGGGTTCAAGTTGCCACTGCGCGGTCCGATAACCGCGGAGTGTGGTGTTGCGGTCGGCGAGCCAGCAGCCGAGGCCGAACGTGACCTCGGCTCGTTCTGGCGCGGCGGGTTCCGGCAGGAAGCGAGCATTGATGGGAAGCAGGCCGGCCATGGTTGCTCGGGTGTTATCAGGCAGAATCATTTGCCGGCAAAGATAAGCAGCGCCGCTGGCTTCGGCATAGATGCGACCGCCAGCGGCCGCATACGAACGAAGCGATTGGAGCAAGCAATGATTATGAGCCAGTTCATCCGCATAGCGCTCGGGATGACCACAGCCGATGTAGACCAGATCGGTCCGCTCCGGGAGTCGTTCGCTCCGCAGTGGCGAGAAATCACAGAGCGTAGCGCCCGCACGTTCGAGCGCATCGAGCACTTCCGGGAAGCACCAGCCGAAAGCTTCGTCCTGGGCAATGGCGATGCGAACTTTCGGACCGAAGGCGGGTATCTGCTGGGCGATGTCAAACTCACGCGGCCAGGCGGGGCGCTGCATCAGCTCGCCCAGTTGTTGCTCGTCCCAATGCGCGGAGAGATGATCGGCCAGCACGCCCAGCAGATCAGCCGAGGGCGGCGTGTCGCTGTTCCATTCTTCTACGAGCGAGCGGACAGGCACGGGAAGATGGAGATGCCCCAGAACCGGAATGCGCCACAACGTTTCGAGTTCGGTTTGCACGGCAATTGCGTGCCGCAGATTTTCGACGCCATCGAGCAGCAGGGCATCGACCGCGACCGGCAGCCGTTGATGGCGGCAGGATTGCAGCCGGCGGGCATCGACCAGCCCGAGTCGCGGCAGATCGAGCCACTGGCAGAGCAATTCAAAGTTGCGGGCTTGCGGACTCTTGGGGCCGCGATGATTGGTCGCTGGTTGGTGCGATGTGCTGCAAGCCGGACAATCGCCGGCTTCGCTGGCATCAATCAGCACGCCGGTTTCCGGTCTGGCGACCGCGACGGAGAAGACTTCGCGGCAGCGATCCTCAGTCATCGACCAACTGTCCAAATGCCGCGGACACTTGCCCGTTGCCCGTTGCAAGGCCTGATATGGATAAGGACAGGCCCGGGCCAATAAGGGGACGGGCCGCAGATTGGCCTGCCGCAGCCGGGCGAGGATCGCCCAGATGAGTGCCCGGCAAGGTTGACCGGGAAGCAGGCTGGTGAGACCCAGTCGGGCGGCGACACCGGGACGCAAAGGGGCACCCATAGACGGTTCAATCCAGAGCAATTCAGAGACACAGCGGGCCGGGGGCTCAAGCGAACCTTCACTCGCTCCATTGTTCGAGCGCTGCCCCGACGGGTCAAGCGGCAAAAACTGGCGTAAATCCGCCAAGCTGGCTGCCCAGGCAAATCAACTCACTTTTTCGGCGCCGGGGGTTGTAGTGGTTTATTGAACAAGTGGGTGGCTGTGTTTTCGCGATAGCGATAACACGGCTGAGCAGCGCTCTCGGCCTCCATTTTTGGGAGACTTGCGTTTTCGCGCGCAAGGCATTCAGATATCGCAATGAGCCGTAAGAATCGCCCGTGGCTCGCGCACGGAGCGACTCTTCTGGCAGTCAGCCGGCGATTACGATCGCAACAATCACCTGCGCGAAAACGCTGCTGCAAATGATCGATTACCTGCACCTGAATCCAGTTCGCCACGGCCTGGTGGCGTCTGCCCGCGATTGGAAGTGGTCCAGCGCTGCCTGGTTCGAAGGTGGCTCGTCACCCCTCCCGCTCAATCCGATTCCCTGGGAATGGCTGGGCTGAATCTTCGCTCGCGGTGTGTCATAATGGAACGCGAGATCGCTGCTCGGCCGTGTTATCGCTATCGCGAAAACACAGCCACCCAGCCGAAGCTGCCACCGCTCCACTATCCCTTTCGAGAGAAGCAGGTGCATGATGACCCGATTTGTGTTGGCTGCGACCATTTTGAGCTACGCACTCTTTTCGGTGGCCCTGTCTGCGGATGCGCCGGAGAACTCCTCGTCGTTAAAGCCCGCTTCTGCGAACGCGGCGCCCGTTTACGTGAAGATCCTCATGCCCGATGATCCCGCCGCTCCTGTTGTTGAGGGAGATTCGACCGTTGTCGAATCCTGGATTATTAAGAGCATCGACGAGGAACAGCGTCAGACCAAGTTCAGGGCGGTAACCGGATGGGTGCGGCTCGTCGAGGAGCCCTTCGAAGGCACGCCCGTGTGGCGCGGAGGAACGCTGGACGGCGTAGGCGTGTGCCCCGTTTCGGCGGACATTTTCGAACGCAAAGACGGCCGGATCAAGATCACGCTCCAAGGGTGGACGCCCGGCGGGGCGAGAGCCACGGTGACACTCCAGGACGAACCGGGAAGCCGTGAGGTGGTCCCGGTCACCCAGGCCAAAACGAAACACGGGGTGCCACACTTAGCCATTTTCATCGGTCTTCAAGATAAGCGAAAATGACTAGCAGAAGCTTGAATCTGCGCAAATTGGAACAGGAAAATGGGGGGGAAAATAAAGGGGTCAGGGTGCGTCGGAAGCAAAAGGGGTCAGGAGCGAATGGCACTGTCGAGTTGTAAGTTAATTCACGTACAAGTCTTACTTAATTCAGCGAGGAGGACGGATCTGGGTTTCTGCATTAGTTTATAGCCGTGGCGGCGGCGTTTGAGAACGCGGGGTTCGGGACGGTCGGCGACTTGACGGCTAGCGATTTGAGCGACCAAACCCAGACAGAATTGTGTGGCGGCGCCCGGCTGGGTCGCTGGGCAGGGCCGGTGCATCCACGAGCTGAGGACATACTGACAAGTGCTCGTAAAGCTGATCTCGCGCGGCGGGGTGGCTGTGTTTTCGCGATAGCGATAACACGGCCGGGCTGCGAGAAGCGGCGGTTTTTGAAGATGGATCGCGTGGTTGCTGCTCGGCCGTG
>JAYTUF010000058.1:0-2973 GCA_043744755.1 Anatilimnocola sp. | reverse complement strand
GAGCCGCGCGCCTTCGATAATGTTTGCATCGGCGCGAGTGGTCAAATTCGTTGGAGCGACCAGGTGGAGCTGTGTGCGGACGCCTTGTATTTCGAGATTTCGGGCAAGTCACCGGAAGATGTGTTTCCAAACTTAGGCAGGACCAGGTTCACCGCCGTTTAAACAATCCAACCGTGAGCGGCAACTCTCGGTCGCGAACTTGCGAAATGGGCACACTCTCATAGCGAATCGGAACCGCGGCGGCGGCATAACCATCGGCTGAGACAATGACCCAACCGCTTTGCACATGAACATGGCCCGCCGGCCGCCGATTCGAAGCCGACGTTCCGAACACCGCACTCACGACCGCATCGCCATCGTCCCCGGTTTTCGCCATGGCTTGCGGCGGCAACAGCGCCAGCGTTTCAGCATCGAGCCGGAGCGGAGGCGGGTTGGCAACCGAGCGACATCCTCTCGATATCAGCACCACTTGCACGCCGTAGAGCGGGACATTTTCTTCGGCATCAAACACATGCACGCGAACGGCGACCGGTCGATCGCCACTCGACGTCCATTTGGCCTTGGCCTTGGGGATCAGCAGCGCGATGGTAACGGACAGTATTGCCGCGGATGCCAGCCATTCGACGAGCGTGAACCGCTTGATGAATCGTAGCAAGGTTCCCGCCCTTCAATGAGTTGCGCACGTCATTTTGCGAACAGGTGGTTGGATTGACGCGCTTGATCGAAGTCCCTGCGCCGCAGGAAGGGCCAAACGTCGAAATCCCCGAATTCACCGAACGATCTTAAGTCTTCGGCCACAATTCTGGGCCAGTAGACGATGAGCGCAACTGAGCCAACCAGTAAGGTCAAGCCAGGGATCGCAAGCAAAAAGGCAATGACCTGGGCGTCGTCGGCAAGCGCGCAAGCTACTGCGACCACCGCCAGGGCAATGCCTGCGGCACCCAGAAACATCGAGTTGCCTGCCAGCGCTCGCAGGCCACTTGGTGGCGGCATTAGCGGCCACTCATATTCCAGGCCCGACCGCAAGAAAAGCACCGATCGAGCAGCCATGGCTCGCATGTCGTCGGCGACCGCGTATCGACCACGGAGACGATAGGGAAACACATCACTGCTATACAAGCCGTAACAGAAACCGCCGATCTCAGCCACGGCGCGATCGTTCGACGAATCGTACCCATCGTGGTACACATCGTGGTACACATCGTCGAAGTCGTCGTTCGTCATCCGCCCTGTGACGAGACGACGAACGTCTTGCGACAGGGATTTTCGTATAGCGGGATCGACCATGTTTTGACACGGTAATTAGCAGGCAAAGAAGCAGTGCAGACTACTTTGAATATGGTCTGCTAGTGACCGACTTGTCCAGCAGCGAGAGCGATGAGGTTCCATCAAAACCGCGCGCGAAGCGTTTGGAAAATCGACATAAGTTCGCCAATCCCTCTAAAGTGGGGTGTCCATTAATGGGCGGCAATGATGGGCGTGAGATAGAGTAACTCTCGGGAATGGTAGCGATTGGCGTCTTTGAAGGAGAGGAATTGATGGACAGTTTGGGCGTAAATGAGTAGGGAGTGTTGCGAAGTTACGTCAAACGCGCATCAGCCCCTCACCCCAACCCTCTCCCCGGAGTACCGAGGAGAGGGAGTCAATACGAGGCGATGCCTCGCCTCAACTCATTGCCTCATCCGCTCGCACCCTCACACCTTGTCACCTTGTCCCCGTATGCTACTCTCCTGACTCCTGACTCCTGACCTCCTGATTCCCGACTCCCGACCCCCGCCCATGTCCCACTTCATTCCGCCAGGCAGCACGCTCGGAGTCTTGGGGAGTGGGCAACTGGGCCGGATGTTCACAATTGCGGCGCGGCGGCTGGGGTACCGGGTGCATGTCCTTTCGCCCGATGATGACACGCCGGCGGGGCAGGTGGCCGATGTTGAAGTGCGGGCCGCGTATGACGACCTGGATGCGATTGCCCGGTTCGCGCGGGGCGTGTCGGTTGTCACGTTTGAGTTCGAAAATGTTCCTTCGCCCACCACGGCTGCCGCAGAGAAGTTCGCTCCGGTCCGGCCCGGCGGCCATGTGCTGCATGTGACGCAGAATCGGCTCCGCGAGAAGGATTTTCTGCGCAAGGCCGGCATTGGCACCACGCCCTACTATGCGGTGCGATCCGAACAGGATTTGCGCGACGCGCTGGTGAAGACGGGATGTCCCGCCGTGTTGAAGACGGCCGACTGGGGCTACGACGGCAAAGGACAGGCGAAGGTGCAGCGGCCGGAAGATGTCGCCGCAATCTGGCCGGCGTTTGTGGGGCAAGAAAGCATCCTCGAAGCGTTCGTCGATTTTGCTTGCGAGATTTCGGTCGTCGGCGCGCGAGGCTGCGATGGTCAGTTTGTCGCCTATGGGCCGATCCACAACACGCATCGGAATCACATTCTCGATCTCTCCATCTGTCCCGCGCCCATCCAGCCAGCCGTCGCGGACGAGGCGATTCAAATCACGCGGACGATTTTCGAGCAGTTGCAGGTCGTGGGCGTGCTCTGCGTCGAGTTCTTCGTCA
This sequence comes from Anatilimnocola sp., assembly GCA_043744755.1. GTDB lineage: Bacteria > Planctomycetota > Planctomycetia > Pirellulales > Pirellulaceae > Anatilimnocola. The sequence goes on along the minus strand of JAYTUF010000058.1, from coordinate 419 downwards.
CGCGCAATGACAAGCTGCTGGTGAACGAACTCGCGCCGCGGCCGCACAACAGCGGGCACTACAGCATTGATGCCTGCGTGAGTTGTCAGTTCGAGCAACAGGTCCGCGCGGTCTGCGGGCTGCCACTCGGTTCAGTTCGCCAGCATCGGCCCGCGGCAATGGTCAACTTGCTGGGCGATGTCTGGCAGCCTGGTCCGCCACGCTGGGATGCGGCGCTAGGGATGGCCGATGTGAAGCTGCACCTGTATGGCAAGGCGGAGCCGCGGCCGGGGCGGAAGATGGGGCATCTCACGGCGCTCGCGGATACGGCGGAGGGAGCGGCGGAGTTGGCGCTGGCGGCGCGGGCTGCGCTGCAATCATAGTCAGGGGTCGGGAGTCTTTGGCGAGCGGATTGCCTCCCTTATGGAGCGTTGCTCGTC
>JAYTUF010000057.1:0-2976 GCA_043744755.1 Anatilimnocola sp. | reverse complement strand
CGACAATGACCTAGAATTGCGCGGCACTCTGCGCGCTGTTGGGGGCGGAGCTGCGCAATCGCGCCACGGGTCATATCCGGAAGAATCGATGTCATGCGAATCAACTCTTGCTGCGCTGGTTGGCTAGTAGCCACGATCTTTGGTGGCTTGTTCGGAATGAATATCGATTCCGTTGCCGCGGCGGGTGGCAAAGGTGAATTGGAACTGCAGGCGGTTGATCGCGATACCGGCAAACCGCTCGCGGTGCGGATGCATTTGAAGGACGGCCGCGGCAAGCCGATGCGGCCGCCCAAGGTGCCGTTCTGGCATGACCACTTTGTGTTTGATGGCTCCATCACGCTGGAACTCGCGCCGGGGCTGTATACGTTTGAAATGGAGCATGGCCCCGAGTACAAGATTCGCTACGGCAATTTTCAGATTGAGTCCGGTGCCCAGGATAGCAAGGTCGTCGATCTGCATCGCGTCGTTAACATGCGTACGGAACATTGGTACGCCGGGGATTTGCATCTCGCGCGCGAGCCAGCCGAGCTTGAACTGCTCATGCGCGCCGAGGAACTCGATGTCGCGGCGGCTGTGACCTGGTGGAACAAGAAGAGCCTGTGGGAGAAAAAACCGTTGCCGAAAGAGCCGCTGATCCGCACGAATGAGAATCGCTTCATACAACTATTGGGCGGACGAGATGAACGAGCGGGAGCCTCGCTGCTGCTCCTCAACTTGAAGCAGGCAATTGTGCTCGACGAGGCAGGGAAAGAATATCCCAGTCCGTTTCAAATTGCCCAGCAAGCCCGCGAGCAAGCAGGTGTGCATCTCTGCGCACGAAGCGCCACGCTGTGGGATCTGCCGGCGCTCGTCGCGACGGGGCAAGTCGATTCGCTGATCATCGCTGGCGAAACACTCGAGCGGGAATCGATTCAGAGCGCACCCGCGTGGGACAAACCCCGCGATGGTTCGCTCTATCCGGGCACATCCGGCGCTGGGCGGTGGCCCGTGGCAGTCTATTTTCATCTGCTCAACTGCGGCCTGCGAATTCCGCCCGCGGCCGGGAGCGGAAGCGGACTAGCGGCGAATCCCGCGGGTTACAACCGCGCGTATGTCTACTGCGACGAGTTCACTTACGAGAACTGGTGGCAAGGTTTGAAAGCCGGACGCACGGTCATCACCAACGGTCCACTGTTGCGGCCGCTCGTCAACGATCAGCCGCCGGGGCATGTGTTTCAAGCGGAGCAGGGCAAGACGATCGAACTTAGCATTGCACTGAACCTAGCCACTCGCGAGAAGATTGAATACCTGGAAGTGATTCAAGATGGCCGTGTGATTCACGAAACGCGGCTGGACGAATGGGCCAAGGCCGGCGGCAAATTGCCCACGGTCAAGTTCGAGCGGAGCGGTTGGCTGGCGATCCGCGCGGTGACGAACTCGCCCAAGACTTATCGTTTCGCTCTGACCGCGCCGTACTACGTGGAGATTGGCTACCAGCCCACAATCAGCAAAAAGTCCGCCCAGTTCTTTCTCGATTGGCTGACCGAACGAGCCCGCCGGATCACGATTGCGGATCCGGAGCAACGACAGGCGGTGATCGCGCCGCATCGCGCGGCCCGCGATTATTGGCAACAGAAGGTGGCGGATGCGAATGCAGAATAGTCGTCCTTCGCTCCGCGAAAGGACGCTCTTTCGCGGAGCGAAAGACGACAATGGGCGCCACTATTCCCCGCGGCGGAGATCAGCGCCGATGGTCGTTTTGCTGGTCATGAACCAGCGACGCCAGTCTGCTTTGTTGTAGCCGAAGTTAACGCCGGGGTGCAGACTGGCGAGCGCGGAGAGAACTTCCTCGTTCTGCACTTCTGATTTGAAGACCTGCGTCTTCGCGCCCATGCTCATGCCGCCGAGACCGCCGGTGTCGCCGCCGCCACCGAAGGATGTGGTCATTTGGCCCGGGTTCCCTTTCACAACTTGTTTGTGCGTGGTAATCAAAGCATCGATGAGCGCCTGCGTGGCGCTCGACGCCCCGAGTACGTGCAAACCAATGGCCGCCCGTTTGACCAGGTAATTTTCCTTGCTGCTTAGTTCCTTGATGAAGACCGGAATCGCGCGCTGGGGACCTTGTCGCTTGATCTCGGCGAGGCAGCGCTCGCGAAGGCCTTCGTCGGGATCGTGAAGTGACAGACGGATAAGCGTATCGATTGCAAGCCCCGGCGGCAGTTTGCCCAACACATCGAGACACATCAGCCGCACGTCTTTGGGCAGTTCCTTGTCCGCGAGTGCATCGGCGACCGCATTTGCAGCGGCGGGATCACGGATTCCTTGAATGCTTTGCAAGGCTTCGCCGGCTCGCTTCTTGCTGTCGAGATTGCCGAGCCAGGTTTTGAGCTGCGAGCGCCAATGTTTATCGGCGATGTCGAACTCCCGCTGGCGGGCTTCAATTTCAATCTCCTGCGGCAACTTCCATTGCCCGCGCGATTTCACGTAACCTTGCCGGAGCATGTATTCGTCGGGCGTCATCCACCCGCCGGTGGCAAAGCGGCCATAACCGAGTGCGAGGCGGGCTTCTTCGTGGTCGGTCTCTTGCTTGATGATCGCTTCGAGATGGAATTTTCGCTGCGCGGTCAGCCCCGCATCTTTGCACCACTGGGCCATCTGCCAATGACCCGCAACCGTCGTCGGGGATTTGTGCAGGATCTCTTCGTATTGCTTTTGCACGTCCGACGTGGTGAGCACGCGCTGCACTTGCGGTCCGCCCAGCGAGAGTTGCACGCCGGCGATAGTGCGGAGGAGATAGTCGTCGGCCTGGGCCCGCTGCGGGTTCAGCCATTCCCCTTCCACGCGGCCGCCGGTGCGGAGCAGAAAGACCTCGGCGTCTGCCGATGCGACGAAGCCAAGGGTTAGACCGCAGGCCAGGCCGAGCGAAAGAAGTGATGGTTTGCCGGTGTGCATGGCTGGCTCCCAACGCCGCGGACAACGGAGCCCCTGATCTCCGCG
>JAYTUF010000056.1:0-2979 GCA_043744755.1 Anatilimnocola sp. | reverse complement strand
CCAGTGGTTCCCGTGCCACAGAACGGCTCTAGAACCACCTGCCTCGGTTCCAGTTGGTCGAGAATATCCGAGACGAGTTTTACGCTATAAGCAGGGGTAAGGCGGAGCCATCCATGACGACCGAGATTCTTGTTGTGCTTAAACGTGAGATCCGCGCGCTGCTTCATGAGGACAAAAGGGACTCTAAGGTAACGTCAATCTCCGCCTTGAACGCAGCCGAGTTTCTCTCGAAGAACCCGACAAGATCGTATCCGATCACATCTTTACAGAATGTAAACGTTGACTCACTTGAATCGCCCTTGAGCGAACCACGAAGAATGACCCACTTCTCGAGCGTGTATCTGACTACAAGGGTTCCGTCGATCTGATTCGAAACCAATAGCGCGACCGGCAAGTAACCCTGCATGTAAGCGGTTGCGGCATTCGCAATGTCGGCGTTCTGACGTTTCGAATCCATGCTCTTGTAGCCTTGGCGAACTTCGAAAACTGGTCCCTTCAGTGCCGCCATGATCTTCGGATCAACGCCCAGCTTGGTCGCACACTGCTTCATCCAGTCTTCGACGCGCTTCCGTTTTGTGGAGTCTTTCACGCTTGCCAGAGGAATTCTGCCGTCGAGGCTGAGCGTTCGCATCTTCTTGCTGCCGATTTTCTCGACTGTGTATGACCACACCGCGTCGGAGGCAGTCAAGTCCAAGTGATCGACCAAGATCTGCGTAAACACGAACTGCATGCCGATGCCGATCTGCCGGTAAATGCTCGTCATGCCTCCTGACGCCTTGTGAGCCGCATACATCAGCGGCGAATCCAGACCCATCCAGGAATAGAACGCGTCAGCCCCATAGACAGTTTGGAACTGCGCTAGGGTCATACCGTCGCCGCCAGCGCCGAACTTTGGCTTGTAATTCCGGCAGACGGCGATGGCCTTTAGGAGCAGGCCTGCGTATCTCGCGTCTTCGTCTTTTTGGCTCAAAGGCGGCATTGCTTTATGGAATTCCGCCGAGTATATCAGGTCGTCTGGGCCTCGACTTTCGCGAATTGCGAACGAATTGAACTGCAAAGATTGCTCAGAAGGCGCCGGGGGCACCCGCCTTGAGCGATCATAGGCCTGATGGATGCCGCCCTGGTCTTCGGGAAGATTCACATCGTCGAATGGCTCGCCGATGGCGAACTCAAGACTGGGCGGGAGCTGTTCGACGAGCTTCAGCCGCTCGGGCTGATGTCGAAGCCCAAGGTGGACGTCAGTTTCACGCGCGTGCAGAACAAGGCCGAGCTACTTGCAACAATCCAGAGCATCGGCGATGAATGTCGGGTTTCACGAAGAGTGCCACTGCTGCACATCGAAACGCACGGGTTTGCCAATGGACTTGGTTCCGCCGTGGGTGACTTCATCCTGTGGCCAGAGCTGATGGACGCGCTGATTCCGCTGAATCAACTGACGGAATTGCGCCTGTCCATCGTTCTCGCAGCGTGCGAAGGATGGTGGGGACTGCAGATGGCGCAGCCATCGACGCGGGCGGCGTTTCTCGCCCTGCTCGGCCCGACGAAGCAAATTAACGCCGGCGACCTCTCAAAGGCGCTTCAGACTTTCTACAAGAGCATTTTTGCTGGTCGGAATGGCAACGCCGCGTTCAAGGCGATGAACGACGCTGTCGATCCGGCAAACCGAACGTTCGGAATCGTCAACGCCGAAATGCTCTTCAAGACTGTCTATCGCGAATTCCTGAAATCCACGGCAGAGGAGCTGTCCGTGCGCGTCGAGCGCATCGTCGCGATAGAGGTCGCCAGATTCAAAGCCAGCAAGGGCGGAATGTGGCGGCACGAGGTCGACCAGGCCCGCGAAATGGCGCGCGCGCACGTTCACGCGTTTGACGCGCAATTCGACCACTACCGGACACAGTTCTTCTTCATCGACCTGTTCCCTGATAACGACAAGAGATTCCCGATCACCATCGAGGATTGCCGCATCGCGGCAAACTAGTTCCGGGAGAAATCTCAAGTTCGATCAGCAGACCGCCCCTGGGCAAGCAGCCTGAGCGCGGTTTGCGACAACACACCGCCCGCGCGCCCATCCGCGCCGGTCAAGAGCTTTCGCTTTCTTGCTAGGCCTACCATCATCCGGACTTGGCTCGGCGTCCACTGGGTGCGTTTTCTCTTGGCGGCTTCGGTGAGAAATGCAATCGGGTTGCGCCGCGGCAGCCCCGTGTCCGGATCGTCACCACACGCTTTGACGTAGGCCTTAGCGGGCCGCGCAAGATCCAGGTCGGTGTATTTCGTGGGCCGACCGCGACGGCCGCTCTCGCTCGCGGCGGCCTCCTTCGGCGCCTCGGCCTTGGTTAGGCCGAGCGTTTTCAGCAACTCGAGGCCACTATCTAAATCTTCCGCCTCGACCCATTGCTGATAGTCACCGAGAACGGCCAGAAGCGTGGCATCTACGGTTCACGCCGAACTCGGCAGGCTGGCCGAACAGTTCGGCGCAGACCTCGAGGGCTAACCGATGACGGCCTTAGGCGAAGTCCTGATTATGGCAATGGCGCTTTGGCGAACGGCCTTCCCCGTGTCAACGACGATCGAGGCCGGGGCGGCGGAGGCCCCGCCTCTATCTCCTGAGCCGTTCAGGTCGGAGCCATGAGAAAGCCAAGGAGCAGACCTCCCAGTACGACTGTGCGCTTACTCCGGCAGACTCTGTTTGTCCAAAACATGTCATTCTCCCGAGGCTCCAAGCCTCGTTTCGCAGATGGTGCCCGTCTCGGCCTTCCTGAGCTCCGCGTTCTTCGCGTCGTCCCAGCCGAACAACTTCACGGCCGGCAGCTTAGCACGACGTGCGCCCAAACTCGGTCCCTCACCCATCATCCGGCACCCGATGCCAACCTAGTTCTGAAATGACCAGCGATGGGCCGTGAAGGCGATGGTGGCTCAAGGGCGGCATGCGGAGGCGCTCGCGTTCGCCGAGAGCTGCCGTAACCCGTGGGCGAGTGACCA
>JAYTUF010000055.1:0-2988 GCA_043744755.1 Anatilimnocola sp. | reverse complement strand
TCCAGCGATCCGTCCGTTGCACCATGCCGTTGCAGGTTTGCTGCGACTCCCAAGGCCGGCGAAAGGCACCGTTAAACATCTCGGGCGCTGCGACTCCCGTGTGGTCGGTCGTCCCCTGGCAGGCCGCGTAGTCGGCGTAGCCCGACGGTCCCGTAAAGTTGCCTGAGCCAAACGCCCGCGACTGCCCGGTGCCGGTGCGCAGCCCCTTCGGTCTTGACGGACACGTCAGCGATTTGAGAGTGCCACCTGCCGCTTGGGGCTGCACGTAGTACCGCTTTCGAATGTCCCATTGCGAATAGATCGGGCTCTGTTCCATGTAGGGCAGGATCATCACTGCCCAGGTGGCGAAGTTGTCGCCCATATCGACCGGCGGAAGCGACTGAAAACTGTCGTTAAAAGTGAGACAAGCCAGCGCCTGCTGTTTCAGATTGTTGCCGCAGCTCACCCGCCGCGAAGCCTCCCTGGCCGCTTGAACCGCGGGAAGGAGCAAGGCGACGAGCATCCCAATAATCGCAATCACCACCAACAACTCGACGAGCGTGAAACCCGGGCGATGCGGCAGAACTTTGTGAGACGGTTGCATACCTGCGACTCCTGACGGGAAACCGACGAGCAAGCCGCGTCTCGATCAGCACCAGGGCAGGCAACCAACCATCAACGGCTGATTATATTATTGAACTCGCCAGGAGTCTTTGCAAGCCTTCGTTGGGTTGGAGTGGCAATTCAAGCGCATCGCAAGCGCATCGCAAGCGACGCAGCGAAATGTCACTTCAGCGGAAAGTCAGCTTCGGCCGCCTGTTTCGCATACAGCGGCATGTGGCGGTAATAGACTTCCAAAATCATGGTGGCCATTGAGGTGCAATACAGCCGGCCACCGCGGTCGCTGCCGTGGTCTCCTTGCATGTGCCAACTACCCTTCAGATGGCCGGCTTTCTCTTGTGAGTTGACAAGTTGATCGCGCATCTTGACGTTCCACTTGTCCCATAGTTCGCCCTCGTAATGCCGCATGCACTGCGTGGCGTAATAGTTGTAGTACATGTTGCCCGGCGAGGGCCCGGTCTGGCTTAGGTATTGAACTCCCTTTTCAATCCCCGGATGGTCCTTCTTCCAGCCCAAATACATGCGGCAGAGCAGACCGATGGCGGTGGTCGCCTGGCCGCGGCCCGGATCGGTGTAGCCATAGAAGGAATAATCGCTCATCACGGAATCGAGAAACTTGTTCGCCCCCGTGATCGTCGCCGGCGGCACATGCAGGTAGGCGAGATGACCGCTCTTGAGGGCCATCAACTGCCAACCGACGACCGAGGTATCGCCGGGAGTGCGAGGACCATATCGCCAGCCGCCGCCGACAGGGTCCTGAGCGTAGACGATGTGGTTGAGCGAAAGCTGCGCGGGCAGCACCAGCCCTTTGTCCTGCGTCATGCCATAGGCTTCGCAGAGCGCGATGGCGGCCAACCCATGCGAATACATATTGCCGCCCCCTTGCGCCAAATCGCCGCATTGCAGCCCCATCTGGGCCTTGATCTTCATTTGTTGCGTCAGGAAATAGAGACCGGCCTCGACGTTCTTTTTGTACTTGCCAGTCTTGTGCGTCTGCCCAGCGCCGAGAAAGGGCAACAGCGCTTGGGCTGTGGCCCCGGTCCGGCAATCGGTCAGGGAGCCTGGTTGGCCACAGCGCGCGGCGCACGCGCCCGTGCGATGATCATAATTCCAACCGCCGTCCGGCAGTTGATGGTTGGCGAACCATTCGAGCGCCGCGGCCACCGCGGCTTCGCTCGTCTCGGTTGCGCCGACCTGTTTGGCATACGCTGATCGATTCTGATCGCCACGCTGCGCGAAGGCATTACCCGTGCCGAGCGCGATGCCGGTTGTTTTCGTCAGATCATCCTTGGGAGCGGTCTCTTCACCAAAATCGCCGATCTCGACACTCAGCGGAGCAGGGTCCGCCTCGAGCAAAACTGTCTCCTGGTCTACCGGGTCAGGCACCGCGTGACTTTCCTCGGGCACCACGTTCGTCGCTCGCTCGGGGTCAGTGCTATTGAGCTTCAACTCCAGTTTCTCTTCCTGGAATTCGACGACCTTTTCCTCATGAGTTGTCGGCGCGGCCGACATGGTCAAGCGGGCGCTGGCGACCGGCGGAGCGATGGTGAGTATCGCCAGCGCAATGAGCAGCACAAAATGCGCGACACCGCTGACCAGCCAACTCGGCACCGCGAGGACCCACAGAAATCGCTGACCCTCGCTGCCTTCTTGTTCTTCGGCATCAGGCTCTTCGGCAGTGGCATGCCCCGGCGCAGGGGAATTGGCAGTTACAGGACGCATGGACAGACTCCTTCAATCGAACCAGAAACTGGCCGAGAAACACGCTCTGTAAGATGGCCACTCTTGGCCGTCTTAGCGGCAGACGGGCAAGAGTGCCCATCCTACGAATCAGTGCTTGACTCTCTTCATTCGCCGGAGGAATGCGGAGTTATTCCCCGCTGGCCCCAGAATGTCCAAGGAGCCGCGCACGAAGTAAGCGCCGCGGAACGCAACGCCTCATACCCGGGGCGGTGTCGCGTCGCTGGGTGGGACCTCGGACACGGCCTGTTCCAATCCGGAAAAGTCCGGCTTTGTCGGCACGTTTTCCAGGCCCTTGAAACTCGGCTTTTGGCCTCGCTCTTCAAGGTCCAGAAGCGTCTGCCTCATGCTCTTGTCGGCGGTGCGGAACCACCAAAAGACGGCACCGATGATGAGCGCCGCCGTAGCCATCGCGAAGCCCACGAGCACGTCAGAAACCCAGTTGTACACTGCTTCCGGCACGACCCGATGCGGCATCTTGCCGATCAGGAACGGGGCGACCTGCATCTGGTGATCAAACTTGTCCATATAATTGTTATGGTACGACCAGGTCTTCATGAAAATCGCGTTGACGTAAATCAGCTCGCGCATTTTGCCGGAATCGGAAGGCCGCAAATCGGGAGGCAACTCGCGAACGCAGACGGTCAC
>JAYTUF010000054.1:0-2996 GCA_043744755.1 Anatilimnocola sp. | reverse complement strand
CATGACAGTGACCGTATCGGACGAAGATGAGTTTACGGTGAATGGAATTGCAAAGTGGAACGACGAGGAACGGATTTGGGTCGTAGAAATTGATTGGCAGCAACTTTGATATTAACGCCGAATTATTCAGGCCTTCGCATTCAACGCCTATCGCCGCCGTGGACGCGCGAGTCGCTGCAGGGGCTCGAACTCGGCGATGGTTGCATGCCTTGCGGAGCCTTCCGTCACAATTTGCAGCAGGGCCAGGTCATTGGCCCGCGGACCGAGAGGAGTTGGCCCCATGGGCACCGGCGGCGAGGCGATGATCGTCAGCAGCCCATCGACGCCGGGGTCGCTCGCCCCGTTGGTGGGCGCGGGGATCAGCGTGAGGTAGCCTTCGTTGAGCTGCGTGTAGCTCGCGGTGTTGGGCGCTGACGCAGCGAGGTTGAGCGCAGTGGGTCCCGGTGCAGCGGTAGCTCTCACAGCGGCATGTAATTGAACGAGTTCGCCTTGGAAGAAGCCGACCAGCGGCACGTTGCCGGCGAGTGAGACGAAAATCAGGCCAGCCGACTCATCGATTCGAGAAGCGATCAGCCAGTGGCCGCGATTGGCAACCAGGCTGCCGAGACTCGCGCTCGTCACATCGAGCACGGCGGGGTCGTAGTAGATGACCAGGTCGGCAGACTCCAAGCCGGTGCCCGTCAAGTCTACAATGCTGTCGATCAGCACGGGCACGATCAGTTCATTGCCCGCTGTCGCGACGAGGTTTGTGGGGATGCTCAGCTTCGGATCGGGACCACCGGCAATCAGCGAGACCGCGGGGAGGGGCAGCAGCGGAACTTCCGCGACGGGAAAACCCACCACCGCTTGCAGCATCCGCGAAGTATCGGTGGAGGAAATGCCGCCGGCGCCGGAAATGTCGCCGATGATCAGCGGATCGAGCAGTTTGTAAAGGTCAAAGCCCGTGTCGAACCCGACGGCCAGGCGCGCGATGCGGCTGGCATCGGATGAGCTATACGATCCATTTCCCGTCGTGTCGCCGAAGTAGGCGGCGATGTGCAATGCGTCGTCGTCAATGGCGGGAATCGGAGATGGCCCTGGATTGAGCGCGATATTGCTGATATCGAGCACGTGCTTGGTGCGATAGGGCGCCGTGGTCGGCACGTTTGCCTGCAGATCGATGAATCGCGTGGTCCCCGCCGCGAGCGGAGTGGGACTGCTGAATTGAATGACCGCGCTGCCCGGCGTGCTGGTGTTGATGTTCACCGTCGCGCCGGTCAGTCCCGGCGCGACAGTCGCGCCGGTGATGTTGAGCAGCGCGGGATTGTAGCGCAGCTGAAAGTTCGCCGCGGTGATGCCGTTGCCATCGCTGAACGAGATCGGCAACCCGCTAGCGCCGTTGGCGGGAACATTCACCGCCTGCTGCGGCCCGCGGGCGAAGTTGGCAACGCTCAGCGTCACCGCATTCACAGGGGGCGTACTTACCGAGAAGGTCTGCACATAGTTACCTCCCGCGGTGCCATTCGCATCGCCATCGAGAAGCGAAGCGGTGGAATCGATAAACCCATCCGCAGCGCTGCGGAGCGTCAATGTGTAAATATCAGCGGGCAGCGTCCCCGCCGTGCGAATGAACGTCAGCCGGCGCAAGTTCGGATCAACCACCACCGACCCGCGAATACTTCCGGCGACTGCGCCAACGAGCGTCACATCCGCCGGGCCGAACGTGGCCCCTTGCAGGTCGTAGAGGTTAAGCGGCGCTGGATTCAAATCGCGGTTGAAATCGAGCATCACGCCGGTCGTCGTGGCCGTCAGTGACGAGACCTGGAACGATGTGACGCCGGGGTTCACCGTAACGACGAACGACTGGGATGCGCTAGTATCGACGCCGCCGTTGGCCGTGCCGCCGGTGTCTTGCGCCGTGATCGTGATCGTGGCCGCGCCCGAAACTCCGGTGTTCGGTGTATAGGTGAGAGTGCCATCGGCAGCAATTGCCGGCAGCGTGGCAAACAGCGCCGCATTGGTGTTGGTTGTGACGTTGAATGCCACCGTCTGGCCGACTTCATTCGGTCCGGCACTAATCGCCGTGGCCCAGTTCGCCACCGTCTGCGGCCCCGCATTGAAGGCCACCGTTTGATCGGCGCCCTTGGTGAACGACGGAGGATCGTTGACGGGATTGACTGTCAGCACCAACGTATCTTGCGCCGTGGCGGCGCCGCCATCCGTGACAATGACCGTGACCGTCGCCGTGCCGAATTGATTGGCCGCCGGTGTGAGCGTGACCGTGCGATTGCCGGCGGTACCGCTGAAGACGATGCCGCCCAGTGGCAGCAAAGTGGCATTCGAGGTATTAGCTGACAGGGCCAATGAGGCCGCTGCCGTCTCAATATCAGCAATGGTGAAATTCGCGGCGACCGAGCTATCTTCCGAAACCGATTGATCGGGGATGTCGGCAATCAGCGGCACGGAATTGCCCTGCGTGTTCGCAAAGTCCAGATTGGCCAAGGTCTGTTGAGTCGCCAGGGTAACCGCATGCGAACCAGTCACCGGGAGCGTTTGAGTCCAGGTGGCTTGAACCACTTCGCGGACGACGTAGTTGCCGGCCGTCAGCCCGGTGAGCAAGTAATCGCCGGTTCCGTTAGTGAGAGCCGATGGTTCCCCGGTAGTGAATTGCAGACTCCAAGAAGTTAAGGTGCCAGAGTCGCCGCTGACACCGTCCACGATCTCAAGACGCCAGGTGCCATTGGCAACCGTGCCGTTGAGCGAACTCAGCGAACCCTGTGGTCGAAACGTCCCCGTAAAGGGTGCCGTCCCCGACGAGATCAAAGTCGCGGCCTGCTGATCAAACACGGTATTCGTAAAGTTTTGTCCGCCGGAGGCACCTCCCACGCCCGACGCCAAGGTAATGCGCAAGCTGCCCGGCGAAATCAAAGTCAGAGTGAGATCGCTGTCATAGGTATGCGTAAGTGACAGCGTAACATTGAGATCGGTGATATTGCCTGCCAAGCCGGTCACGACCG
>JAYTUF010000053.1:0-11772 GCA_043744755.1 Anatilimnocola sp. | reverse complement strand
AGCAAGATCGAACGGAGCGGCGACTTCGCGGTTGGCGGTTGTGGTCCAGGATTTTTCGGGCCAGTCACGCCGACCATGACATTTCTCCTGCAGCAGGGACAGGTTAGTCTGGGGAGATTATAGCGAGTCCCGTGGGGCAAGTTTCTAACTTGCCCGGATCGCGATCTATCTTCGTTCGGCCCACACTTGCACGAGTTCCGCACACACTTCCGTCGCGGCGACCATTTCTTCCAGGCAGGTCCATTCCAGCGGCGAGTGCGGATTGTGTTCGCCCGTGGAGAGATTGGGAGTGGGCAGACCCCGTTCCGTAAGCTGCGAGCCGTCGGTGCCGCCGCGGATGATGGTCAGCTTGGCGGTTCGACCGAGACGCTGATGCGCTTCTACAGCATACGCGGCAGCGCGGGGTTCTTTCGCCAGGCCGTCCCCCAGGTTGCGATACTGCTTCTTGATCTGCACGTCGATCTGGCAACCAGAATGTACTTGCTCGACGTCTTTCGCTAGTTTCTTCAGCAGTTCAGCCTTCACGCTCAGGCCCGCAGTCTCGAAGTCACGCAGGATCACTTTCACGCTGGCTTCGGCCACGCCGCCGGTCAGATCGTAAGGATGCATGAAACCCTGCCGGCCTTCCGTGGTCTCCGGCGAATGACCTTCCCGCGGCAAGCGGTCGAGAAAAGTACCGATGGCGCGAACGGCATTCACCATCCGCCCCTTGGCAATCGAAGGATGGATGTTGATGCCCGTCACGCGGATGGTGGCCAGGTCGGCGGAGAAGGTTTCGAGATCGACTTCGCCCGCGCCACTGCCATCGAGGGTGTAGCAAACGGTCGCCCCGAGTTTCTGCAGATCGACGTGGTCGATGCCGTGACCAATCTCTTCGTCGCAAGTGAAGAGGATGCGGACGGGCCCACGCTTCAGTTCGGGCTGCTCGATCAAGTGCTGGGCCAGTTCCATGATGACGGCGATGCCGGACTTATCGTCGGCGCCAAGCAGCGTGGTGCCATCGGTGGTAACGAGTGTTTTGCCTTTCAACTCATTCAGTTCCAGATTCTGTGCCACCCGAATCACGCGGCTGGTGTCAGCGGGGAGCGTGATGTCGCCGCCCGGATATTTGCGAATCACCTGCGGCCGCACATTCTTACCGGTCGTTTCCGGCGAAGTATCAACATGAGCATTGAAGGCGACGACGGGCGCTGTTTTGGTCGCTCCAGCATCCAGCGTGCCTGGCACCGTGGCATAGACCAACCCGTGCGACGTGAACTCAACCTCGGCGAGTCCCATCGCCTGCAGTTCGTCGGCCAGCATCTTGCCCAGCACCAGTTGTCCGGGCGAACTGGGATACGCGCCCCCCGGCTCGCCGGCGGTGGTATCGAGTTGCACGTAACGGAGAAATCGAGCGAGGAGACGTTCGGGGAGGATCATGGGGGTGGTCACTGGTTGGGAGTCGTTTTGTCGATATCGGAATAGTTTAGCGGGTCGGGAGGGGGACAGTGGGAAGGGGCGAGTGCCGGCCATTCTGCAAGCGGCCGTCTATCGATAAACTAGAAAGCAGCACTCAATACAAACCAGGAGCATGCCCCATGAAGTTCACCAAAATGCAAGGCATCGGCAATGACTATGTTTATCTGAACTGCTTCGACGTGCCGCTGCCCAAGGATCCCGCCGAGCTGGCGCGGAAAATCGCCGACCGGCACTTTGGCGTTGGCGGCGATGGCTTGATTCTGATCTGCCCCAGCAATCAAGGGGCGGATGCTTGGATGCGGATGTTCAATGCCGATGGGAGCGAGTCGGAGATGTGCGGCAATGGCCTGCGGTGCGTGGCCAAGTATGTCTACGATCATGGCATCCGCCGGGAACCGAAGCTGCGACTGCAAACGGGCCGCGGCATTTTGGCTGTGGATCTAGAAGTGAAGAATGGCAAGGCCGAGCGGGTGCGCGTGAACATGGGGCAACCGATTTTGGATGCGGAAAAAATTCCGACGAAGCTCGTCGGCAATCCGCCGATCAACGTCCGGCTCGAAGTGGATGGCCGGCCCTTTGATGTCACCGCGGTCTCGATGGGCAATCCCCACTGCGTGGTGTTCGTGCCGGAAGCGACCGACGCGTTGGTGCTAGGCTTTGGGCGGCAGATTGAAACTTCGCTGATGTTTCCTAAGCGGGTGAATGTCGAGTTTGTGGAAGTTCTCAGCCGGCACGAGGTCCGGCAGCGGACCTGGGAACGCGGTTCCGGCGAAACGCTGGCTTGCGGCACGGGCGCGAGCGCCGTGTGCGTGGCGGGCGTGCTCACAGGGCGGACGGAACGGAAGATCGTCAACCATCTGCTCGGCGGCGATCTCGAACTCGAATGGAACGAGAGTGACGGCTGCGTTTATAAGACAGGTCCCGCAGTCGAAGTCTTTTCTGGCGACTGGCCCGAGTAAAAGGATTGCGATGCCGGAGCGCTGGTTGTTTACCGATGACGAAGCAGATGAAACGCCGGGCGTGTTCGTGCCCGAAGTCGATTTGTCGATTGCGTTAGTGCCAATTGTTCCCGAACCGATTTTGCCGCCGGAACCCGCCGTCCTGAGCGTTTCGCAACTGACGGACGCCATTCAAGGGACGCTGCAAGCGGAGTTCTCGTCGATCCGCGTGAGTGGCGAAGTCTCAGAAGTTTCACGACCTCACTCGGGCCACATCTATTTCACGCTCAAGGACGACAGTTCGCAGATTCGCGCGATCCTGTGGCGGAGCGCCGCGCAGCGCTTGAAGTTCGAACTCGAAGACGGCCAGCAAGTGATCTGTCACGGAGATATCGACGTCTATCCGCCCCGCGGCACTTATCAACTCGTCGTGCAACGCGTCGAGCCGCAAGGGATCGGCGCGCTGCAGCTTGCATTTCGCCAATTGCAACAAAGGCTGGCCGCGGAGGGACTATTCAATCCCGCCCGGAAACGCAAGCTTCCGAAATTCCCGCGGCGGATTGGCTTTGTCACCAGTCCCAGCGGCGCCGCGATTCACGATTTTGTGCAGGTCATCCGCCGCCGATTTCGCGGCGTGCAATTGCTGGTCATCCCCGCCAAGGTGCAAGGCCAAGGCGCGGCCGCGGATATTGTGCGGGGTATTCAACTCGCCAATCGCTTGCAGCCGCCGCTAGATGCGCTGGTGGTCGGCCGCGGCGGCGGCAGCATCGAGGACCTGTGGTGCTTCAACGAAGAGCCGGTTGTGCGCGCGATCTTTGCCTCGCGCGTGCCGGTGGTCTCGGCCGTCGGACATGAGATTGATGTCACGCTCGCCGATCTTGTGGCCGACGTGCGCGCCCTGACTCCGACCGAAGCAGCCGAGCGCGTCGTTCCATCGGCAGCGGAATTGCGTGAGCAGTTGTCGGTCATCACCCGGCGGATGAAGAGCTCGCTCGTCAATCAACTCATGTCCGCTCGCAGGCATCTGCAACTCCTCGCCAATCGCCGGGTGCTGACTCATCCGCTCGATCGCATTTACGAGCGCTCGCGCCGGCTTGATGAATTGTCACTGAGCATGGACCAAGCCATCCGCCGCAAAGCGAAACGAAGTCGCGAGCGACTAATCGCCACCGCAGCCCGTTTGGAATCCCTCAGTCCGCTGCAAGTCCTTGCCCGTGGCTACAGCGTCACGCAGCGCATGGATGGCAGCCTGCTGCGAGATTTGTCCCAACTCAACATCGGCGAGCCGATCATCACGCGCCTGCAGCATGGCGAGATTGTCAGCCGCGTGGCAGAAATCAAGTCAGAACCAAAGGAGTAGAGGCAAGCAATGACAGAACCTCAGACGGAAGGCGAGACATTTGAACTCTCCCTCGCCGCACTCGAAACAATCGTACATGGCCTGGAAGATGGCCAGCCAGGCCTGGGCGTTTCCTTGCAATTGTACGAACAAGGGATTCAACACCTGCAGCGCTGTTACCAGTTACTCGATGCAGCCGAGCAGAAGATCGAACTACTAACGAGCGTCGATGAGCA
Organism: Anatilimnocola sp.; assembly: GCA_043744755.1. Taxonomy (GTDB): domain Bacteria; phylum Planctomycetota; class Planctomycetia; order Pirellulales; family Pirellulaceae; genus Anatilimnocola. The sequence goes on along the minus strand of JAYTUF010000053.1, from coordinate 7,801 downwards.
AGGCCGCGCCACGACCGCCCCCTTCGACACTTCCACCGGCATCCTTGAAGAAAAAACCGGGACGAGGACACGCAAGCGAGCGCCGCGGCCGAGCTAAGCTAAGCGTTCCACGGGCTCCGTTTAAGATCACCGATTGTGATCTTAAACAATCCCGAAGGGATCACAGCCATTAGCTCCGGGTTGAGCGCAGCGACACCCGGAGTCATTGATGCAATACTCGCTCTCAATGCAGTCGGGTTCTGCTGCCCTTATCGCATCTAAAACAACTCCCCAAACGACTTACAAGTCGTCTCAACTCCTCTTCTCAACAACACCGCATCAATTCCAAAGCTGAGCATTTTGCAGCCCATTTCTTTGGTGCGATTGGCGAAGGCGGGGTTGACGGCGATGGTGCCCCAATTCTTGCCGTGTTTTTTGCAGGCGGCGGCGACTTTAGCATAAGCGTTCCAGAGTTTTTCGCTCTCCCATTGGGCGAGGACGCCTAATTCTTGGGAGAGGTCGCTGGGGCCGACGAATAATAGATCGACGCCGTCGAGCGCGGCAATGGCGTCGCATTCTTCGAGAGCGCCGAGCGTTTCAATCTGGATGGCGACGAACGAATCGCGGTTGGCGTCGTGGGCCAGCTCGGGCAGGGTCTTGCCGCCGTAGTTGGCGTCGTAGCCGCTGGTATTGAGGCCCCGGATGCCGCGCGGGGCGAACTTCGCCCATTGCATGAATTCCTCGGCGTGTCTGGCCGACTCAATTCGCGCCGCCATCAATCCGCCTGCCCCGGCTTCGAGATTGGCGGTGGCCATCGAGTAGTTGCTCATCGGCATCCGCACAAAATTGTCCATCCCATTCGCCCGCCCACAAGCGGAGGCGAGACAGATCTGTTCATAACTGACCGTCGCATGTTCCTGGTCAATCCAAAAGCCATGAAACCCACCGACCATGCCGACAACGTCGAACACGACGGGATGGATCAATCGGCCAGAACAAAAGATGCGGCAGAGAGTGCCTTCGGCGAGCAGTGTTTTGAAGGATTTCATAGGAGGGGTGATAGAGTTAAGAGGGAACACTTAGTAGGGCGGAACGAGTTAGTAGGCCGGAACAAGGTACTCCGCAGTTCCGGCGTGAGTTGCAGTTTGGATTGAGCAGTTAGACTGTTTGTAGGTCAGCCCCTCACCCCAACCCTCTCCCCGGAGTACCGAGGAGAGGGAGTCGGTCGCTGCTACGCAGCAGCTTGATAACTATTTCTTCTTTACATCATAACAATTGAGCACATCCTGATCGCGGAGATATAACTTGCCGCCGGCGATGACGGGGTGGGGCCAGCTTTTGCCGTTCTTGGTAGCAATCGTGAACTTGCCTTTTACGAGGTACTCTTTCGGATTGGCTTCGATCAAAACCATCGTCGCATCGTCATAACGAAAATAGAGATGGCCGTCCGCATAAGCGATGGCCGCGGAGCCACTCCCCTCGCCCCGGCCCGGTCGCCAGGCGTCTTTGCCGGTTTTCAGATCCACGCAGAGGGGAAAGCCGTTGCTATGGCCGTGCCCCATATACACGTGATCCCCCAGCAGGATCATGCCGCCGTGATGGTTCTGCATTTCGTTGGCGGCGAAGTAGTATTCCTCGTTGACCTTCAGGCCGCTGCCGTCCTTAACGATCTTGAGCAGCGCGGTGCCGCCGTCGCGATAACCGCTGCTGCAGAAAACATAATCGCCGGAAACAATCGGTGTCGGAATATTGGCGGTGCCGTTGGCGACGTCGTTGTAGGACCAGAGCAGCTTACCGCTGACCGCATCGACGCTGACGATGCCCCGGCCCGCGAGGGTGATATATTGCTTCACGTCGGCAGCGTGACTAATTACGACCGAGGCATAGCCGGCCCCGTCCTTCCCTTTGCGACCGGGCATTTGAGGGGCGGCCGATTCCCAAATCTTCTCGCCCGTCTTGCGGTCGAGGGCGACGAGCAAGGCTTCCGTGCTGCCGGGCGTGACGATCACGCGGTCACCATCGACCAGCGGCGACTCGCTATAACCCCAGCCCGACATCATCTTGCCGCCAAAATCGGTGCGAAAGTTCTTTTGCCAAACGAGTTGCCCGCTCTCCGCGTTCACACAAGCCAGGTCCCCGCCATGCGTCACGGTAAAAACCAGGTCGCCATCGACGGTCGGCGTGCAGTTCGGATCGCTGCCGCTGCCAACTTCCGTCGAAAACAAAATCTCGCCATCCTTCACGCTCGCGGCAACAAGGCGCGTCTTCCCCTTGAGTTGCCCCAGCGTAAAAATGCGGCCGCCCTTCACCGCCACGCTCGACATCCCCTTGCCCAACCCCTTCGCCTGCCAGAGCAGCGGCGGACCTTCTTCAGGCCATTCAGTCAATAATCCCTTCTCCTGCGAAATGCCATCCCCATTGGGCCCCCGCCAGCGCGACCACTCGCCCTTCTCGGCTTCGACTTTGGCCAGATCGGGACCGCGGCCAGGAGCGCTCGGTGCCTTGGCCGCGGCCAGATTCCAATAACCGAGCGTGGCGGCGATCACCGCCGCCGTGCCGAAAGTGGCCGAAAGCAAAGCAGGAACAGGTCGCATGGCGGGAACTCCAAAAGGAAGGAAACCGGCTGGCAAGGAATGGCAGGCAACGGGGACGATTATAGGGGGCCGGAATACGGCAGGCGAGATGCGGGCAGGGGAGGCGGCGGAGGGATTTTCACCAGTGATAACGGTTTCGCGCGCGATTTGCGCCGACAACGGGTTGCTGCATCTCTTGTTCGTGTCGAGAGTTACGCACGTGATAACGCGAAACATGTGATTATATCCTGCGGAAGTTGATAATAGTTAATCGAGGGGGGCAGGTTCTACCGATGGCCCGCCGGTGGCGGCGTCGAGCAGTTCCGCGCCGAGCCTCTCCCCGCCTATTAGATGCGCGAGGTGTGACACGTCTGGTCCAGGCGCAGCGAAAATAGCGTCGCCCGAGAATGCCGGGCATGGGGGTTCCTGTAGTGACAGAAAGTCGGACAAAGACCCGCGCACGAAGTAAGTGTAGTGAGCGCAGGGACGCTTACTTCGTGAGCGGCTCTTTTGTTTCTACGCGGCTTTCTTGATTTCCGTCAGTTCCGCGGCCTCGTCATCCGGGGCGATGTTCAGGCAACTATCCGACCGGGGTGTTTCTGCCGGGCTAGGCTGCGTGCCGAGCAAGGCATCGCCGGCGAGCATGGTCACGCCATACCAATAGTGTTCGTTCTTGAAGTGGTGCAGGCGATGATTCTTCCAAAGCCGTTTGTAGATGAACGACTTCGGGACGTACGACGTGTGGATCAAATAGTGGATCCATTCGTAATTCAGCGCCAGGCAGAAGAACACAATCGCCAGCGTCAGCGCCTGGCCGGGCGGCATCAGCCAGAGCCAAGCGGGGATGAAGGCCAGCACATAGGCGAGGATGATGTACGCGGGCGTGAGACCCAACGCGGGATCCCAGGGGTTTTTGTGATGTTCGCGGTGAAGGATGGCAATCACGAGATCGATCTTTTGCCCCGCGATAGTGAAGGGCTTGAGGTGCAGTAACAGAATATGCACCAGCCATTCTTGCACCGGCCAGGTGGCGATCATGCCGGCCACGATGACCGCGTCCCAATAGCTCCAGCCGCCGAACCAGATTCGCGCGGCCAGACACACGCCAATAGCACCTAACAACAACTGCGCGCTCGCTTGGCGCAGGAAAGCCGCCGCGACCGCCAGCAATGTGGTGCCCTGCCCAAAGCCGTGCGACTGATCGCCGATGCCGGCAATTTTCGCGCTTGCCCGTCGCATCACCAAGAGTGCGACGACCGAGACCAGCGCATAGCTAGACCAACCCGCAATCCAAGGCCATTCCGGCATCGCGACCGCTAACAACATATTGGAGTCCTAAGGGGCGAATGCCCGAAATGATTGGCAAACACAAATTGCCGGGTGTTATGAAGAGAGGCATTTCTCGCGCCGTGAACGCTTCACGCCGAAATTAGAGCGCAACTTACCTATTATTGGGAGCAACGTCCAATGCCAACCTATAAACGTAACAAGTCTATCGCACGCGGCTGGCTAGCGTTCGATCTGGCTGGCAGAATTGCGGCCGCTGGGAAACGGGGTAGGATGTGAGGAAGGTAGTTGCCGCTCGCTACGCCGACTTCCGGCGATGAGTAACTGGCAAGTAAGAAACTTGCCCCACGACCGCTCGTGCCGGCGCAGATTGTCCCGTGATCGCTCGCTGCAGGTCAGCGGCGGAGACAGGTTGAGCTAGGACGCTCGCGATGCCTTGTTCGCGGGCTAGGTGCTGATCGATGGGGCGCGGGAAGTTGAGTAGCAAGATTGCGGCAGTTTGCCGGCAACGCTCGGCACCGACCAGTTCTCGCCAGGCTTCCCAAGCGGGCCAGCCGGGGAAGATGCGGACGTGCGGTTCGCTCGAAATGACGGGCCAGCGATCGGCCTGCCAAAGGGTGTGATGGCCGAGCGACTGACAAAGGCCGGCCAGACCTTGATAGTCGATGAGCTGCGACGAATGGATGGCGATCCACTGCGCCGCCGGTACTGCTGGATGGAGCGGCGGGTGCTCGAGCAATGCTAGCAGTGGCCGTAGACCTTGATGCCAATACAGACGCGTAACGCCTGTCAGTAACTTGCCGCTGCGGGGTTCGCCTTCGCACAGGCAACCGGCAATCACGATCCGCCGCGCGAGTGGATCGAGCGCGTGTGTCGTTTCTACTTCGGACTGAGCGAATTCACCGGGCCGCGATTGCAGCCAGACCACTGCGGCGGGAGCAGTGAACTGGACGGCCCGATTTCGCCGCGCGATTCGCCAGGCGGCGAGCAGCTCGTCGGTCGTAGCGAAGGAATAGACGACAGCTCGCTGCCGCAACTCGCGCTCGATCGCGACGAGCTCGGTCGCAAGATGTTGGCCGACGGTGTTGAGAATCAGACGAGGCAAACCGATGCATCCTTGCAGAGTGTGTCGTCGTTCGATCCGCGAAAAAACGTGCTTTCGCGGAGCGAAAGACGACTATCGATTAAGCAGGCAGCAATAATTCCAGGCGGCTGACTTCCGCAATCAGTTCCTGCGGCGAATCCGAAAAACGGAGGGCTTCGATAAAACCCGGGGAACGCAGCAGCCGGCTGAGGCGAGCCAGGGTTCGCAGGTGCCCCGCATCATCGGCGGAACAGATCAGAAAGAACAGGTCAGTTAGCTGCCCCCCTTCGGCGCCGAAGGGGAGACCCTGATAGGTGCGGCCAAAAGCAATGAATGGTTGCGCGAGAACTTGCGGCAACGGGCGGCGGGGATGCAGCAAGGCAATACCGCTTTCGAGCGCCGTGGGATGGATGTTTTCACGCGTGCGGACGGCATCGGCCATCTTCTCGGGATCCCATAGGAAACCCGTGCTGGCGGCCAATTCGCACATATCGCTGATGACAGAGGCTCTGGTGCGTGATTCGAGCGGGATCGCAATGCCGGAAATGTGCAGCATTTCCGCAATCCGCACGGACGATTGCAGTTCGCGGGCGTCGCGATTGAGCACCCCTTCGACATGCTGCAGGTCCTCTTCGTCGGCGGCCCCGATGCGATCTTCCAGCCAATGATGAATTTCCGCGAGCGAAAACCGCCATTCGCCCCCTAATCGACGGCCCGGCACGGTCCCCCGCTCGGCCATTCGCTGGACCTGTGCGGGCAGCAGGTGCAGGTATTTGGCGAGGCTGTCTAAATCAAAATCGTCGCGACTCATGGCAGGCTAACCAGGGAAAAATGGGAGAAGTGCAAGCACGGGCTGAATTCTGGTCCGCAGCCGGCCGTAGTGTCCAGCCCGAACAGCGGTTTGACATGCTTCATTCTTAACCGAAACGCCTCGTTTGGGCCCTAGACATTTCCTAATCGGCAAACTACTCTACAGCCTACCCAGTTTTCCTATTTGATGTTAAACAGCCCAAAATCACCATTCGATACCTGCCCCTGCCACCATCCGCGCGATGCTTGAATCCCTCTCCCAACCTGGGATTCGCGTGCTGCTAGCAGGGCCTGCCGGTCGTCGACCCAGGAGCAGCGGCGCTTATTTCACAACATCTTCTGCGGCAGCAAATGGCAGATGGGTGTTGGCGAATCGCTGGCTAAGAGAATGACTATCGAAGAACTCAGCACCCCGGCCTCATCCGCGCGTGTCTCTCGCTTAACTCCTTCAGCAGAAAGCAGTTCCAGCAGATACGACGCCGCGGAACGACCGCCCAAAAACCCGGTCGCGCTGCCCGCTCGGGGCACTCGCAATGGTTGGCCGACAACGGCGGTCCTGGTTTGCGCCGATGTCCTGGCGATTGCCGCGGGGCTACTGGTGGCGGCTATGGTTGTCACTTGGTGGCGGAGCGCCTGGGGTTGGCCAGGGAGCACTTCGTTGCGGCTCGCGAGCGGATATGCGGCCGCGATGCTGCTCGCTTTGCAGTCACAGGGGTTGTATCGCGGCCTGCAAATGCGACCGGCCGCCGAGCTGCGCCTCATCTGCCTGACGAGCGTGGTCACTATTTGTCTGCTGTCCACGATTCTGCTGGCGATGCCCGGAGTTTCGGTGGGTGCCTGCGTCTGCTTGATCTGTGCGAGTCTCGTTTTTGCTCTCGCCGGACCCTTGTTCCGCGGCCTGGTGAGGCTGACGGCGGGACGCGCCCACTGGTGGGGGAAAAAGGTCATCGTGGTGGGCGGGAGCCGGCGGGGCCTGGTGACTTATCGTATGTTGCAACGATATTCCGCCATGGGCCTGCGACCCGTGGGAATTGTGGAAGATGTTTTGTCGCCGGCCAGTTGCGACGAGATTGAAGGTTATTTGGGGCAGTTCGACGATCTGACCGAGATCGCTGCGCGGCACTGCGTGGATACGGCGGTGCTCGCCATGTCTCCGCATTTCGACGACGACACGCGGCGGATGATTTCGCGCGGCGGTTTGGGCATCCGGCATTGGATCGTGATTCCCGAGTCGCAAGGCATGCCGCACCTGTGGGCCACGGCGGGGGAGGTCGCCGGGCAACCGGCGCTCGCCATGCAGGTCGGGCTGCTGTCGCCCGTCGCCTTAATCACCAAGCGAATTTGCGATGTGATCATCGTCAGTGTCGGCGTGCTGCTGGCCTCGCCGTTGTTACTGTTCATTGCCGCGGCCATTCGTTGGGGCTCGCCGGGTCCGATCCTTTATTCGCAAGAGCGAATCGGTCGTCACGGCCGGCGGTTCCGGGCTTGGAAATTCCGCAGCATGGTTCCCAACGCGGATCAGGTTCTAAATGACCTGCTCGCCAGCGACCCCGTGCTCCGCGCTGAATGGGCCGCCGACCACAAGCTGAAAAACGATCCGCGGATCACCTGGATCGGCAAGTTCCTCCGCAAGACCAGTCTTGATGAGCTGCCGCAGCTGTGGAATATCTTCAAAGGCGAGATGAGTCTGGTCGGGCCGCGGCCAATCGTCGAAGCCGAGATCGAAAAGTATGGCGACCACTACGAACAATATGTGGCCGTCACACCCGGCCTGACCGGCCTGTGGCAGATTTCCGGCCGCAACAAGACCACGTATGAGCAGCGCATCGAGTTCGACGCTTATTACGTGCGCAACTGGTCACTGTGGCTCGACCTGCACATTTTAGTTAGCACCGTGCGGGTCGTGTTGCTGCGCGAGGGGGCTTTTTAGGCACCGCGTAGTGGTGCTTTAGAACAACTCGCTGATCAGCTTGCCGCCATCGACGAGCTTCAGCGGTTGTTGCTGTTCGGTGATGTATTCATCGTGCGGGTTCATGCCCAGGATGTGGCAGAACGTGACGAACAGGTC
>JAYTUF010000052.1:0-3014 GCA_043744755.1 Anatilimnocola sp. | reverse complement strand
ACTCACGACCCCTGACTCTCTTGCACTGCCGAGAACATCGACGCAATCACCTCTTCCAGCGGCGGGTCCTCGACGACCACGTCTTCAATCGTCCGCTGGGCGAGAATCGCGGCCAGCGCGCGAGGGACTTCCGCGCGGGGGATGCGAATCTTGACCTTCGGCAGTTCCACGCTCACGATGCTGCCGAATTGTTCTAATCCGCTGGCGGTTTCATCGCTGGCCAGTTGCAGCGTGATCAACTTCTGACCGCTGAAGCGATCGACGATTCCGCTCAGCGAGCCGTCGTATTTGATCTCGCCTTGGGCGATGATCACGACCCGCTTGCACAATGCGGCGACGTCCTTCATGTAATGGCTGGTCAGCAACACCGTGATCTGCCGCTCCTGCTGATAGTTTTTGAGAAACTGCTGAATGCGATGCTGGGCGACGACATCGAGACCGATCGTTGGCTCGTCAAGAAAGAGCACTTCCGGCGAATGCAGCAGCGCGGCGCTGAGTTCCATTTTCATCCGCTCGCCGAGCGACAACTCACGGACCGGCTGCTGCAACAGGCGGCCGATATCGAGCAGTTCGCAGAGTTCATCGAGCGTGGCCTGATACTGCTTGGGATCGATCCGATAGATCTGCTGATGCAGTCGAAACGATTCACCCGCGGGGAGGTCCCACCAGAGCTGGTTCTTCTGGCCCATCACCAGTGCGAACCGGCGGCGGTACTCCAGCTTCCGTTCCCACGGCACGAAGCCCATCACTTCGGCCTTGCCGGCCGACGGATAGATCACGCCAGAGAGCAGCTTCAGCGTGGTCGTTTTGCCGGCACCGTTAGGACCAAGGAACGCCACGAACTCACCACGCTCGACTTGCAAGCTGACGTTCTTCACTGCCTGCACTTCGCGATACTCGCGGTGAAACAGCCCCCGCACCGAAGCCCACAACCCTTCCGTCTTCTGATACACGCGGTACGACTTGCTGAGCGACTGAACGGAGATGACGGGCATGGGGAGGTCGGGGGTCAGGAGTCAGGAAGTCAAAGGCAATTTGAATGGCTCCCTCTCCTCGGTACTCGCGGTACGCCGCGGGACGACGGGGAGAGGGTTGGGGTGAGAGGCCGGCGCGCGAAGGCATTCCTATCTTCAGAGTACATCTTATCAAGCAAACCCGCGGTTACGGCGGCCGTCACCGTATTATCAATCTCCATTCTGCGTTCTACATTCTGCATTCCGCGTTCTGTAGAATGTGTTTCTCCACCGACCGTCAGACCTCTGGAACGCCCCATGTATGTGCTCGAAAATCCGGTGCTGCAGCGTGAGTTGCTCGTCAACTTGCGGATGGTCCGGGCGTTTGTGTTGCTCTTCGTCTATCAAGCCTTGCTCGGCGCGGTCGTCTATTTCGCCTGGCCGCAGGATACTCATCTCGATCTGACCGCCAACAGCGAGAACGCCCGGCAAACGCGGGCCCTCGTCGATTTGTTTTTCATCGGGCAGTACGTGCTCGCCTCGATGATGGCGCCCAGTTTTGCCGCGGGATCGATCACGGGTGAGAAAGAGCAGCATACGTATGAAATGCTCCTCGCCAGTCCGCTCCGTCCCGCGGCGATTGTGCTGGGCAAGTTGATCGCCGCGCTCACGCACCTGGCCGTGCTGATTTTTGCCTCGCTGCCAATTGTGATGCTCTGCCTGCCGCTGGGCGGCGTGCATCTGTCAGAACTATTGGCCGCCTATCTGGGGCTGATTCTGTCGGTCATTACGTTCGGCATGATCAGCGTGGCCTGCAGCGCGTTCTTTCAAAGGACGAGCGCCGCGCTCGTCGTTTCATACCTGCTCATTCTGCCGCTGGTGATCATCGGCGCGATCTTCTGGCTGCAGATGGCTCCCTACGGCGAATTTCGCCTGATGCTCATCATCACTGTTTTGCCCGCGATGGCCACGGCCGTGTGTCTCGCCTTGTTCTTCAACACCAGCGCGTTGCTTTTGCATCCGCCCGATGTGGGCAGCGAAGGGAAGGACGTGATCGATCTCGAGCAAGAGGCCCAGCAAGCTGTGGGTCTCGTGATTCAGCGCGATCAATTCCCGGACAAACTCTTCGCGCCGCCGAAGCGCGACGATTTGATGGAGGACGACGCGAACCCTGTTTACGACAAAGAAATCCGCAGCGAAATCTTTAGCCAGGGGACGCTCATGCTCCGCCTGGTGATTCAGGTCAGCATGGTGCTGGCGATCCCGTTCATGGCCGTTTGCCTGTACATCTATCCTATATGGGCCCCGTGGTACATCAGCTACGTGGTGGTCTTCAACATGCTCGTCGGCCCCGTCTTTTCCGCGGGCAGCGTGACCAGCGAACGGGAACGCGAAACGCTCGACCTGCTGCTCACCACCATCATCACGCCCTGGCAAATCCTGTGGGGCAAGCTGATCGCGGGCCTGCGCGTCTCCAGCGTGCTGACGCTGTTTCTCGTCTGGCCGGTGCTGCTCGCCTGCGCGATGGTCAAAGACTACTGGACCAACCTGCCTGCCGTCGGGGCCTATCTGTCCATCATTATGCTGACCTGCTTGACGACGGCCATGCTCGCGCTGTTTTGCTCGGTCTTGTTCCGCACCACCTCAATGAGCCTGATGACAACCTACCTGATTATCATCCTGCTCTTCTGCGCTCCGCTGGCCATCAACTTCTTCGCGGAGACGTTCTTTCAAGACCACGTCAACACACCAAAGATTGCCTGGCTGGGCGTGGCCAGTCCCTTTGCCGCGGCGCACGCGATTCCGCTCGACATCACGCTCGGCACCGAAACGCAATCGGTCCAGGAACTCAACGGCAACTGGCCCCTCTACGGCCTGTTCGTGGCCTTCACCCTCGCCATGAACGGCGGCCTGCTGGTGGTAATGATCTGGCTGTTCAGCACCCGGTGGAGAGTGGCGGCGTGACGTGAAATAGTAGGCCGGAACAAGGTACTCCGCAGTTCCGGCATGACCTGCAAAACACCAGACATTTCGCTACTTACCCGAATAGCGAAAGCACGT
>JAYTUF010000051.1:0-3015 GCA_043744755.1 Anatilimnocola sp. | reverse complement strand
CCCGGCGGCTGGTTCCTCTGCACGGTGCCTTTCAATGAAAACCTCAAAGCCAGCGACGTCGTCTGCCCCTGCTGCGGCACGCTCTTCCACCGCTGGGGACATCAAGCTTCGTTCACCCTCGCTCGCTTGCGCGCCGAACTTGAACCAGTTCTTGAAGTCCGAGAACTGCGTCAGACAGCCTTCGTCGCCTTCCGCGACCGCGGCCTCTTCGGCAAGCTGAAATCGCTGGCCCGGCTGCTACTCGCGCGCTGCGGGCAGATGATCGCCGTGCCGACGATTTATGCGGCGGCGGTGAAAGGTCCAGGCCGAGCCCGTTAGCTCCGTGGCTGGAACGCCATTTCGGGTTGGACTTCGGTGGTCACCGCGCCCTTGCCGGTGCGGACTTGTAGCGCGACGAGCAAGCGGCGGCGGAAGGTTCGCCAGGGGACGGCGACCAGGCGATGGAGTTTTATCCACCACGGAATATCGCGATTCGTGAGCGTCGCTGATTGCCGTGAGCGCAACTGGTGCTTGAGCAAGTGATAGTCGTCGCTCCGCTGCAAGCAGGTGAGCAACCAGCGCAGCGGCGGCAAGCGGCCGAGAATCCCAGCGGGCAGTAGGTAGGAAATCTGAAAGTCAAACAGATAGGGGCGGTCGTCGTCGCCGATCAAGACGTTCTCGGATTTGTGCAGATCGACATAGGCCACGCCGCGAGCGTGAACCTCCGTTAACAAATCGCGCAAGTGGGCCAAAAATTGATCCGAAACTCGCTCGCCGCTGAGCACCTTGCCGGGAATGAATTCCCGCGCCACGGCATTGGGCCGAAGCTGCCCATTGACCAGTACCGGCCCTTGTTCACGTGGGATGCCTAGGATTCCGGCCAGACGCCGCAGCGCCCCCCGCTCGCGGTTTCCCAGCAATCGGCCGATCCAGCGGCCCGGCAGTCCCAGGATCGCTTGCTCGCGGTTGAACTTGCAAACGATTTGCTGGCTGCCGGCTGCATACAAGCCCGTGCCAGCCCAGGTATCGTGCTTGAAAGTTTCCGTCAGCCGGTATGATTGACCAGCCACTTCGACGACCTCCGGCAACTCGCGATCGCCTAGCGCCCGTAACATGGCAGGGCGTTTTCGTGAAGTGACAGGTGCGGCCAGCGGCCCGCCGGTTGGCAACATGTCACTCATATTGTCCTCGGTCGCGCTAGGAACGGGTCGAGAAATCACGGCAACCGAGCAAAGGTCCCTCACTGAATTCTTCGGCATTTTCATCACAAAACCATAAGTCGTTACAACGCATTTGCTATCCGACCGAAAATCCCCAAATTGAAATCCCGTTCAACTCCAACAGATCACCGTAAAAGTCGCGATCAAACCTGCTTGCCTTACGCGTGTTGCCGAACGGTAGCAGGCAACGCATACTGAGTGGCTCCAGTCTGTTCAGTCCCGCCCTATTCCTCGCCCGCATGCAACTTCATTCATGACTGACTCCACTGGCGATGTCGCGAGCGAACCCGATTTGGTGGGGCGTCGTTTGGGCGATTATCAATTGCTGCGGCGACTCGGCCGCGGCGGCATGGCCGAGGTTTATCTCGCCCAGCAGATGTCGCTCGAGCGGCAGATCGCCTTCAAGGTGCTGAAGCAAAGCCTGGCGGCCAACGAGACGTATGTCCGCCGCTTTCATCACGAGGCCCAGGCCGCGGCCAAGCTGGTGCATGCCAACATCGTGCAGATTCATGAGGTGGGCTGCGTTGACGGCGTGCATTTCATCGTGCAGGAATACGTGCCGGGGCGGAACCTCAAGCAGTTGCTCACTCATCGCGGCCGGCCCCTTGATGCACCGCAGGTGGCGCTCATTTTGAGGCAAGTCGCGGCCGCTTTGCAGAAGGCCTCGGACGAGGGAATCATTCATCGCGACATCAAGCCCGAGAACATCATGCTCTCGAACACGGGCGAGGTGAAGGTCGCCGACTTTGGCCTCGCGCGGATCGTGACGGGCAACGAGAAACTGGAATTGACGCAAATCGGCATGACGATGGGGACGCCGCTGTACATGAGTCCCGAGCAGGTGGAAGGGAAGGTTGTCGATCCCCGCAGCGATCTTTATTCGCTGGGCGTCACCGCTTACCACATCCTCGCCGGCCGGCCCCCCTTTGATGGCGACACCGCCTTGTCCGTCGCGGTGCAACATCTCAAGAACGAACCGCCACGACTCGAGACGATTCGGCCCGATGTTCCCTCGGGGCTGTGCCGCGTAATCCATCGACTACTCGCTAAGAAGGCGGACGAGCGATATCAGAAGCCCGTGGAACTGCTCAAGGAATTGCGCTCGCTGAAGATCGACGGGCTGGAAGAAGACTGGCTCGCGGACTTGCCCGCTTGGGGCCTGGACAGCACCACGGCCACGCCCGCCTTGCATGAAGCCACCCAGCAACTTTCGCGAGCCATGCTCAAACAGGCCCTCAGTCGCCGCAAGGGCCTTGGTTGGATTGTCGCTCTTGCCTTGCTATTTCTTGCCTTTCCCATCGGCGGCCTGGTCGCCTGGACGCAAATGCCGCCGCCGCTGCTGGTCGCCAGTGCGGCGTCCACCAAGGTGATGAAGAAGTATGAGACGATCGACGAACAATTCGCGGCCGCACTGCTCGCGCAGACCAATCGCGAGGCAGCCTTGAAAGCGGTTTGGGAATATTTTCCCCCGAGCAACCCCCCCAAGCAGGAATCGCAACGGCTCAGGCGGATCGCTAAAGCGCATCTAGCGGCTTTTTACATGCAGGAGAATCAACTCAGCGAGTCGTATGCCTTGTATCACGAACTGGCCAGCTTGGAGGAGACGGAAAAAGAGTTCCGAGCCTTGGGCCTCGCGGGAGAAACCGTCGTACTCGATCGGCAGAGCAAAACCGACGAGGTCCGCGAACGATTACCGCGGGTGATCGGAACTTATGATGACTTGCGGCAGGATATCAACTTACGAAACGAAGTTGACGCCCTGCTTGCCAAGTATAAGATTCCGCTGCCGAAGTAAGTCAGGGGTCGGGAGTCTTTG
>JAYTUF010000050.1:0-3020 GCA_043744755.1 Anatilimnocola sp. | reverse complement strand
GCGGGCCTGTTGTCGCAGTTGTTCTTGTTCTTCGCGCGAGCGACCGGCAAGTTGCATAAGCAAATCGGCTGACCAATTCCGCTCGATCTCCGCTTGCCAGAGCAATGACTGCGCCGTGGGCAGAAGCGGTGCGGACGCTGCTGCCAATTCAAGCGCTTCGGCAAAGAACTTCAAATCTTGATATCGCTGAATCGCACTCTCCAAATATCTCTGCACGTCGTCGCGCGGGAGCCATTGGTTGTCATAGGCGTCGCTGGGTCCAGCCTCTTGCAGGCCGCGGCGAAATAGCGTGAGGGACTCTTCGACCTGTCCCGACGCGACGAGCCAGTCGGCCTCGAAGAATGTCGCGGCAAGCGCCTCGGGCGAGCCGTGATGGGCTTTACGAATGCGGGCATAGAGCGCGGCGGCGTCACGCGGCTGACCTAAACGAGCGTGGCATTGCGCTCGCAGCAAATTGAGCTGCGCCACGACCGCCGGCTCCAAACCCTTTTGATCGGCGAAGGGTTGCAAGGCGGCGAGCAATGCTTCGAGCGGCTGTTTTTCGACGTCGGTCAGTGATTGACCTGGAATTGGCTGCGGAAGTCGTTGCAGTTGAACGCGGGCGGCCAGCGCTTGGGCTTGGGGAAAGACGGACGATGTTTCCAAGACTTGCTGCAGCGCTTGTTCACACGCGGCCAGGTCTTGTGCGGTGTAGTGAATGTTTGCCGCAAGCAGTTGTGCTTCGTCACGTTTCCGCGGCGAAAGGCTGGGCAAGTTCATCAAACGCGCGTTGTGCGCGAGGGCCTGTTGCGGCTGCGGTGGCTGCATCTTCAAGTAGCAATCAGTGAGGGCTTGTTCCAGTTCAATGGCCGAATCTGGGTTTTGCAACAGTGCTGCATTCAGCACCGCCGCAGCCTGGGCATGGCGACCGGCGCGGTACAATGCGCGACCGAGCGTGAGCAATCCTTGCGGTTCGCGCTGTGCGGGAAAGCCGATTTGGCGTGCTTGCTCGAGATAGCGGGCCGCGATCAAGTTCAGCAAGCGCCGCTGCGTCAGTTGGCGGGTCTGCTCGGCTTCGTGTGCGACCACGCTGCCGAGCACGAACAGGCAAGCGGATTGCTGTTCTTCCGTGGCCTCGTCACTCGCGCGCAGTTTGGTCGCTTGCTCACGAGCCTGTCGATGATCCTCGGCGTCGAGCGGCGCGAGAATATTTTCAACGGATAGGTTTTCGGCAGAACCAGAAAAAAGGTATGCAGCAGCCAGTCCAATCCCGCCGATAAAGGCCACCAATCCCAGTGCGAGAGGCAGGCCCACCTGGAGCGGGCTGTGCCGAGCTGCGGCCACGAGTTGGCCGGGGGCAGCCAGCGAATGCCGGAGCTTGCTGAGCAGCGACGAGCGTCCATGCGCGTCTGCCATCCTGAAGGCCTGCGATCTTCCGCGGACATCCTGTCAGCGTCAGTAGGGAACTGTGGAAAGATACGGGGGCAGTTTGTACCCCGAATAAGCCGCCGGTGTCAATTGCGAAACGGCGAACGTAAGTTCAGAAGTTCAGAAGTTCAGAAGTTCAGCAGTTCAGCCTTGCCAGGTTGCCCGCCGCGTCAGCCAGGAAGTTCCGCGAGTTGACTGAGATTCGGCAACCGTGCGATAACACGAAAAGTTAAGCCCGCGTGCTCAGGGTCTCGCTGGCGTGCTAGCGCACGGTTGCCAAGGGATCGTTTTCGCTCGGCACTTCCTGGTTTACGCGGCGGGCTACCACCCACTCAATTCATATTCCTTACCACGCCAATGACGACGCCTAGCACCGTGGCATTTTGCACATAAATGGGTGCCATCGTCGCATTCGCGGGTTGCAGGCGGATGCGGTTGGCTTCGGGGTGCCAGAATTTGAGCGTGGCTTCGTCGTCGGCAGTTTGGGCGATGACCATCTGGCCCGGTTGGGCTGTCTTCTGCTTTTTCACGACCACGTAGTCGCCATCGGCAATCTGGGCTTCGATCATCGATTCGCCACGGACTTGCAGCACAAAGACGTTCTTACGGGCGAACATCTGGCCGAAATCGACCCGCTCCGATTGTTCCCACGCCAGCGTGGTGGGGCCGGCAGCGACGGCCCCGACCATTGGCAGCCCCCGTGTTTCCTCGAGCAATTCCGGAGCAAGTTCAATTGCCCGCGCGACCGCGCGGTCCTTCTGACGAACCCGCTGCAGCAGTCCCTTTTTCTCCAGCGCTCGCAAGTGGCACATCACGCCATTGGGTGAACTGATTTCAAAGTGCGCCCCAATCTCGCGCACCGTGGGACCATAGCCGCGGCTCACGATTTGATCGCGGATGAACTCGAAGACGGCCAGTTGCCGCTTGGTGAGTTGGTCGGTCATCGACATGAGAAAGATCCTTTTGCTAGTCGATTGGCGGGGACGTGAGAGGTGAAAGATTGCTGTCAACCATCGACGATTGTAATATACGGCTGTACACATTCAATAGCATTTGTACAGGAAAACCAGAATTCTTATTCGTTGTTCGCGCACGACCTTTCAGAAACCACACGCGACTTGTGGGGTTCAATCTTCAAGTGGCGAAGAACTTCGCTCCCCGGAGCCGCTTGGCGGCGGTAACATATTGGTTAGCAAATCAGCATTGCGATTGAAGGGTGGCACTGGCCAGGAAGTCGCGCCGAGAACCATGTTTGGCCGTAACACGCCACCGCGACTGACTGCTAGTGTCGGTGGGTGACCGCTGCTCAGCACTGGCAGTCAGTCTCGGCTACGGTTGAAGTAAGTGGTTGCATTTTCCGCTCGACTTCCTAGCCAGTGCCACCCCGATTGGCGCACCAGCAGAATCCGAGGAGCAGGCATTGTTGCCGAGACACGTGTCGCAGAGTCAAGCATCCATTCATCCGACTCCGCCTATCTCTTACGAGCAGGCTGATCCCGACGTGCGCTTGATGCTGCAGGTCCGCAACGGCAGCGCGGCCGCGTTTGAAGAATTGGTGTTGCGGTATCAGGGGCGGCTGCTCACGGTGCTGAATCATCTAGTCAACAATCGCG
>JAYTUF010000049.1:0-11846 GCA_043744755.1 Anatilimnocola sp. | reverse complement strand
GGATTTTTTCATCGTCCGGGCGGAGGTCAGTTTTCAGCCGATTGCGGCTTAGTCACTTCTCCTCGCTGGCCACCTTCAACCACTCCGCCCGTAACTTGTTTCCGACTGCCTGCGGTGAATCGTCGGTTAGATAGAATTCGCGGGCTTGGTCAAACTTGCCGAGCGCTTCATAGCCGCGGGCCGTCAGATAGCGAGCGCCGGCCTGCCACTCGTTGACGCCGGTCGAGCCGCGGGCGATGGGTTCCAGCCATTCAATCGTGTTGTCGTACTCGCCAGTTTCAAAATAGGTGAGGCCCAGCCAGTAGGTGGCATTGCTCTTCGAGAGTCGCATCATCTGCGCCATGCGGGCCATTTGCACGGCGCGTTCCGCCGGATTTTCGGAGAGGCCGGCATTCGGGCCGCTGACGCTCTTCAAGAAGTTTGGCGACGACTCATACAACTCGATCTCCTGAGCGGACGGGCGAAACGAAAGGTAGACGGAGCGGGCACCGGGCACCGCATCGAGATCTTCAAACCGGCCGCGGAGTGAATAGTCACGGCCTTGATTGAGCGTGACCTTGCGCGGCGTCCGTTGTTTCTGCTGTTGGCCTTCGACGAGAGACCGATCGACGGTTTGGCTCGCGCCCAGATAGATCATTTGCTCGGCATTCAAGATCAGATCGCGACTGGCCAGCTTTTCATAGAACTTCGGATCGCTCTTGGCGATATTGGGGACTGCCATGGCGTACAGCACCGACTCGAACGGCACTCGCCACAAGCTGACACTACTGATGTGCTTGACGCGGCGGAACTTGGGTTCCCAATCGCTGGGACGATGTGCGAGGACAATTTCCAGCCGGTCGGCATCGGCATCTTGACCGGCCGATGGCTGCTCGGTCCGTGATTGCGAGCGGGCATTGTTGAGCGGCTGCTCCAGCAGCAACATCCGCCGAGAGAGCGCTTCCGGCTGCACATCGATCAGCACGGCCACGTTTTTGAGATCGTCAGCAGTGACCGGATAGGCCGGTCCGTCCTTGGGCTGCAAGGCAGTTCGCAGAGCTTCATCAGCGACAAACTGGGTCAGTGTTGCGATGCCTTGGCGTGCTGGTCCCGGAATCGGCAGGCCCAGTTGCGGATCGAACAAATACAACTCATCGCTCACAAACACCGCCGCCACCCAAGCCTGCGGGCCGCCGGCTTCGTTTTCCTTGACAAGGCCCAGCATCACCGCGGGAATGGTGGCCTGGCGGCAAAGCTGTACGAAGATGCGGCCCCGCTCCCAGGCATCTCCTTGTCCAAAAAGCAATGTTTGCTGCGGCAACTGTTGATATCCGGGCCCCGCCACGCCCCGTTCGTAAGGCGGGCGATTATCGAGCCGCTTCCCTTCTTCCATGGTGAGTTGCGGCCCTTTCGGGGGCGGCAACAGCGGTTGAAGTTGAATATTGCGGACCGTCCAATCGAATAATCGCTCTGCTTGACGAAGCTGCTGGGAGCCATCGATCTGGCCAGCCTTTTCCAGCTCATCGAGCCAACGCGCCAGACTCGCCGGTGCTTTTTCCTGCGTCACCCGCTGAGCGATGTCGTTGAGCCACAGGCATTGCTGCAGATACGTTAAATCAGGCAGGCCATATTCAAGTTCATTCGGCCGCTCAAAGGCGGGATGCTCACGCAGCGTTCGGGGCAAGTTACCGAACAGGGGATCGAGCTCCCATTTCACCGCATCGAATTCTTGCCGCGCGAGCCATTGATTCAGGTAAAACTTGGCGCGAGTGGCAGATGTGTTGCCCGTAATGCGACGGAGTTGATCCCGCTCTAGGGCCGCAGGATTGTTCAGACCCCGCAGCGCTTCAAAGCAGAGCGTGAGTTCATCGACAGGCCGGTCTGCCGTAGCTTTGCCGCCGGTGGCAGTCGGCCTGCTGGCGGGGGGCACGCAGCCGAGGGGCGCTAGTGCGACGAACATCAGGGAACTGATGCAGATTGTTCGGGCCAGGTCTCGCATGGTCATACAAAATCCTCCACCGCGGCGCGGACTTTCAAAACTCGATCGAGCATGGCAGCGAATTGATCCAGGGGAATCATGTTGGGGCCGTCACTGGGCGATTGCTCGGGCCGGGGATGCGTTTCAAAGAAGAGGCCGTCAACGCCAACAGCAACCGCAGCGCGAGCCAGCGGTTCGACCATCGCCCGATTGCCACCCGTGGCATTGCCGAGGCCGCCCGGCTCTTGCACGCTATGGGTGGCGTCGAAAATTACCGGGGGACCGAGGCCGCGCATGATCGGCAGCGAACGCATGTCGTTGACCAGCGTGCCATAACCAAAAAACGTGCCCCGCTCGCAGAGCAGCACATTCGCACACCCGGCGGCGTTGAGTTTCGTTACGACGTGCTTCATGTCCCAGGGGGCCATGAATTGCCCCTTCTTCACGTTCACCGCCCGGCCCGTTTTGGCGGCGGCGACGAGCAGATCGGTCTGCCGTGCGAGAAACGCGGGAATCTGCAGCACATCGCAGACTTCGGCCGCGATCGCCGCCTGCGAAGATTCGTGAATATCCGTAGTCACTGGCAGGCCCGTTTGCTGTTTCACCTTGGCCAGGATCTCTAAGCCTCGCTCAATCCCCGAACCGCGGACGGCGTCGCCGCTGGTGCGGTTGGCTTTATCGAATGATGCTTTGAAGACGAGATTTAACGGCCGAGTACTGGCGATTTCCTGCAGAGTCTGTGCGATCTGCAGCGTCAACTCTTCGGACTCAATCACGCACGGACCGGCAATCAACAGCAAGGGTTGGCCACGGCCGCAAGCGTAGGGTCCGATGCGGACTGGATTATTAGTGGTAGTGGGTTCGGTGGGCACGCTTGGTCTCTTTCCCTGAAGTCCAATCCGTCTTATTTAGAGCGATTCGTTCGCTGCCTCTGATTCTACCGCTGGACGGTCTTGTTGTTGGGCCCGTTCCCGCGAGACCAGCACGGTCAGCCGGCCCGGCCGCACGCAAATCTCAACCGGCAACGTGCCGCCGGGATCACCATCGAGTTGATACGGGGCCGGGGGAACGGATTCGATCGTTAGCTGCCGCGTGCGAACGTGCGTATAGTCCTGCATTGACTCCTGCTGGCCTAGCATCACGCCGCCGAGATAGACCAGACCGTTCCAAAGCGAACCCTCGCGAAAGGTGCATACGTCGAGCAAACCATCATCCCCCGCAGCACCGGGCGCGAAGTTCAGCCCGCCGGCATAGCGGGGCACATTCACCACAAACACCCAGCGGGCGGTCAATTCCTCGGTCAGACCGCTGCCATCTACACTCGGGGAATCAACCGGCGCGTACCGCACGCGCAGTTCGGGATATTCGTAGTTACGGATCGAATCGAGAATTGGTTTGATATACGACCAATGCTGAATGTTGCCGCGGCGGTCGGAGTGGAGCCGGCGAACCACGTCCGCATCGAAGCCGCAGCCGGCCATCAGCGAAAAGAGCCGGCCGCCGACGTCACCCATATCGAGTTGTTGCGTTTGACCGTCGGCGATGATCCGCGCCAAAGCGGCCACATCGGCGGTGAGATTCAAATATTTAGCGAGCAGGTTCTCCGTCCCCAGTGGCAAGATGGCGAGCGGCGCTCCCTGCGGCGTGTGATTGGCCAGCAGCGCGATAGTTCCATCTCCGCCGGCGGCCACCACCGCGCGTAAATCACCCGCCGCGTGCAACGCTTCCGCGCGAACTTGTAACTCTCCAATGTCCGTGAATGACTCGGATGTCAGGTCGCGGTCGGCGAGATCGGATTGCAACTGTTCGACCAGCGAACCGCGAAACCTCGCACCAGCGCGCGGATTGACCGAGATCAATACATGTCGCCCGGTTGCCGCGAGAGTCTGAGTCACAGGCCATCGACCTGGAGAGTAACATCCGCCGCTGGCAGAAAATCAGCGGCAGACGTGCAACTTAGCGGAGAAATTAGTAGGTGACAGGGGGCGGAATAAGTAATGAAGCAAAGGCGTTAATATGGCTAGTCACAGGCCTCGATGCAGAATTGCACACATGCTCCGAAACGGTACTTCCCCAATTTGCCGAATGTAGCGTTATCGAACACAGCCGTCAGCGAGAAAACTTGGGAAACCTGCGTATTCGCAAACCTATTAAGATGCGGATCGCACAAAGCACTACTGGGTATCAGTTTAAGTGAATCTCAAAAGTGCATGCGTAAAACGGCACAGCGCGTGCTTTAGAGGGGAGCAGCACTCATGTTGGGTGCGACTTTTTGTGCAAGTGGCCCGTTGGGGGCTCTGACGATATTTCGCGAAAGCGGCAGTTAGCCCCTGGTCGCTTTCGTATTCCAAGCGTTTATTGGAGCCGCCAGAGCCCCCACTTTCTTTTTCGCTGCGGCAACTTGCCCCAGCGTGGCCACCACTCTTTCTAACCTAACTAATATCGCCCGCCATTGCCAACTGTTACGCTGGAATTTAAGGGCAGCTTCACTTTCTGACGCTGGCACGTCACATCTTGGAATGGCACGCCGCTTGCTCCCTTGCTGAGGCACTGTTCGTATTCCAAAATCAGTGAGGATGTCGCCATGGACGCTCAAGACTCTGTCATTGCTGTATACGCCGATTTCGCCGCAGCCCAAGAAGGCGTTGCCAGGCTGCATGAAGAAGGCTTTGGTGACCTGGAAATCTCCATTCTTGGCAACGATCCCGCCTCGGCACCCGAAGTTCGCGATGCCGCGCAGTATGGGGACCGAACCGAAAACGATGCTCTCACCGGCGCGGGAGTCGGCGGCACCGTGGGAGTCATCGCTGGTGCGACCGCTCTCACCCTGACCGGAATCGGTCCCGTGATTGCGGCCGGTGCTATGGCCGCTGGACTCACTGGCGCGATGGTCGGTGGCTTGCTCGGTGCCATGCAGGGCTGGGGAATTCACAAGGATCACTTGGATTCGTACGAGAAAATGGTCGACGTGGGCAAAGCGCTTGTCGTCGTGCAAGGCAACGCTTCGCAAGTCGCGTTGGCCTATGGCACCCTGAACACGACCGATGCTGAAAAAGTAAACATGCACGCCAAGATGAGCGACGATTCACCTGAGATCGATGACCGGCCGCTGCCGCGCTAAGCAGCTTCAGACATCAACTGGCTTTCGCTCGCCCCATCGTCGCCGCCTCCAGAATCTTATGCTCCGTCGCTTCCGCGCGCGAGAAATTCGCCGTCAGGTTTCCTTCACTAAGCACCAAAATGCGGTCGCAAACCGTGAGCAACTCCGGCAATTCACTGCTGGTCATGATTACGCCGATGCCATCGCGACAAAGTTTGTCGATCAGGCGATAAAGTTCCGCTTTTGCGCCTACGTCCACGCCGCGCGTCGGGTCATCCAGCAGTAGTATTTGCGGTTCTGTCAGCAACCAGCGACCAATGATGCACTTCTGCTGATTGCCGCCGCTGAGACTCGTGATGGCTGCCGAGAGTCCGGATGATTTTACTGCGAGTTTCTGGCTAACCTGCCCCGCCATTTGCCATTCGCGATTGCCGTCAATCAAGCCCAGCGCGCCGGTCCGGTCGAGGGTGCAGAGCGAAATGTTTTGGCCTACGTTCATCGCCGCGAAGATCCCCAGCCGTTTGCGATCTTCGGTGACGAGGGAGATTCCCTCGCGGCAAGCATCCAGCGGATGACGCAGTGACAGCTTTCGTCCCAGCAGTTCAATTGTCCCTTGTGGCCGCCCCTCCGACGCGCCGAACAAGCACTCCAGCAGTTCGGTCCGTCCCGCCCCCATCAGACCGGCAAAGCCCAAAACTTCGCCGCGGCGGAGCTCGAACGAGATATCTCGCAGCCGCCAGCCACGGGCATGACCATGCCAAGGGAGCGAAAGATCGCTGACCCGCAGCAGAATTTCGCCTGTTTGGCGCTCGGCGCCGAAATCGATGGCCTCGATCTCGCGGCCGACCATCAGGTGCGTGATCTGCTGCGGACTGGTATCGGTCTTGCTGAGCGTCTTCACTGTCCGGCCATCACGCAGCACCGTTATGCGATCAGCCAGGTGAAACACTTCGTCCATCTTGTGCGAGATATACAGAATCGTCACTCCACGTTTTCGCAGACGCTCGATGACCCGATACAGTCGGCTGACTTCGGACTCGGTCAAGGCGCTCGTCGGTTCATCCATAATCAGGATGTCGCTCTGCAGAGAGAGCGCCTTGGCAATCTCAATCAACTGTTGGTCGCCAACTCTCAAATCGCCCGCCAGCGTGCCCGGATGAACTTCGCACTCCAGTTCCCGCAGCAATTGCCCCGCGGCTTGGTCCATGGCCCGGTCATCGCGCAGTCCCAACCAACCGCGAATTTCGCGACCCAAAAAGATGTTGGCTGCGGCCGAAAGTTGTTCCACCAGGTTCAGTTCCTGATGAATGATGCTCACCCCGGCCGCTTCCGCCTCGCGGGTGCTGCGGAACCGCACCGGCTTGCTGCTGAGCAGCAGTTCCCCTTCAAAATCGGCGATCACGCCCGACAGTATCTTCATCAGCGTGCTCTTGCCCGCCCCATTCTCTCCGCAAATCGCATGCAGTTCGCCCGGCAGAATCTCGAGCGAAACATTTTCGAGCGCGACGACGCCGGGGAAGCGCTTCGTGACCTGGCGAATAGCGATGATGGGCTCGGGGGCGGACATTTGAAAATCACCTCCACGTCAGGCCCGGCTGTTTTGCACTTCGGCAACTTTAATTCCCACCAGCACCACCAGCAACGTTGCTCCCACGCCCAAGCCAATCCACGTCCCGAGCGTCACGACCGCCACGAGTCCGGCGCTCAGCGCTAATGTTGGAATCGCGCACAGGCCGCGAGCGCCGGCGAACAACTGCCGGCCGCTGGCGATCAACTGCCGCGCTTGGGTCAGCGTGACGGCGAGGACGACAACGCAGCCGACAATCAAACCCTCATATACATCCGCGCCCGTCTTAATGATCTTCGCGACTGCGTCGATGATAATCCGCAGGAACAATGCCCCGAGAATCGTCCCCGAAACCGTGCCGACGCCGCCTTGCAAAGAGCAGCCTCCCACCACCGCGGCAGCAATCGCATTCAGCTCGTGACCCCGCGCCTGATTTACCGGCGCGGCGACACTTTCATTGGCGATATAAAAAACCGCGGCAATGCTGGCCGTCACGGCGCTAAAGCAATAAGCGACCCATTTGACATTTTCAGTCCGAATTCCGCTCAGCCGCGCGGCCTGTTCATTGCCGCCGAGGGCGTAGATATGCCGCCCGAGTACGGACCAGCGCAGAATGATCCAGGTGATCAAGGACAAGATGATAAAGACAACGACCGAAACCCACACATTCTGCCGCAGGTAACTGAGGGCCGGGTGATTCACAAAGATCTGCGAGCTGCGGTTGCCCTGCGCTTCGAGCGTGATGTATTCACATAGTGCGCGGGCGAAACTGCGAAGACCGACCAACGTCGCCAGCGTGGCGATGAAGGGGGGCAAGCGGATGGAAGTAATCAGCCAGGTGTGCAAGGTGCCAATCGCCACGCCGGAGACAATGGCCGCCGAAATCGCCAGTCCGACCCCCCATGCCGGCGCTACCCCCTTCGCAGGCGCGAGTAACAATAGTATTCCCGCGCAGACCGTGCCGCTGAAGGCAATCACCGAACCGGAGGACAAATCAATGCCCCCCGCGATGATCACAACCGCAGCTCCCAGGGCAAAGATGCCGAGCAGAGCAAGATTGCGGGTGATATCCCGCGCACTCGTGCCGGGGCTGTTGTAGTAGCTGTGATTGCGGTCAACGATGGTCGTGCCAATCACGACCACGACGATTGCGACCAGCAACGCGAGTTCAGTAGAGAATAGAAACGAGTAGCTGGAATCGCGTTTGCCGATCATGAGCTCTTCAGCTTGTACTTCTTAAGCCACTCGCGCAGTTGCGTCAGCGTCATGAATTCGACCGACTTCGGATCGAACTGCTCCAACTTCAAAGGCGAGCCCTGATCGGGCGCGACAATTCGCAAGCCTGTCGTGTAGACATCGCCATCGGTCTGACCAAAGTTCGGATACATTTCCTTCGTGACGGCCTTGTCTTTTTCGTGCATTGCCTTCAGCAACCGGACGGCTTGAAAACCCATGTCAAACGGGTTCTGCACGCACATCGCGTCGAGGTTTCCCTCAGCCATCGCTTCGATCGAACCCTCGGCCGCGTCGAACGTCACCACCGCGACCTTCTCGCGGACCTTTCGTTCCTTCACTACCACACTGATTGCGGGGCCGTTGAAAGCATAAATGCCGACGAGCGCCACCAAATCATTGTGATTAGTGAGGGCGTTGCGAACGTTCTCCTGCGAACGGCTGATGGCGCCGGCATCAGCCATGCGGTCACGGTCGGTGTACTTTTCGCCCAGCCCCTCCTTCACACCGTCCATGCGGTGCCGGGCATTGTCGGCGCCGGTGTCTCCCACAAAATGCACGTAGGATCCTTTGTCAACTTTGCGAGCTTCCAGAATGGTCTTGGTAGCGGCTCCCAGTGCCTGCCCCGCTTCATGGTTGTTCGTGCCGATGTAATAACTGCGGACCTCGCGGAAGCGCTCGCGGTTCACGTCGTTATCAACCGTGATGACATGCACCCCTTTGGCTTTGAGATTTTTCAACTCTTCGACGATGGCTTCGTTATCGGCTTGAATTACGGAGATCGCCACGCCGACGATGTCAGGTTGTGAAGCGAACTGCCGCAACTTGTCGATCTGTCCTTGCGGCGTGCCGTCGTTCGATTCAAACGTGGCCGTCAGTCCGGCATCGGCCAACTTCCAGTGCTCCGCTCCTTCGAGAAAGCCGGCCCGGCAAGCATCCCAGAACGGATCGGGCATGTTGATCAAAAACACGATTCGCTTGGCACCGGAACTGGTCGAAGGCTTCACCGGACTGTTGTTCGCATTCGGCTGGGCAACGTCCCCCTGACAACCGACGAGAGAGAGCATTGCGAGGAGCGCGAACCCAGGGCCAAACGATTGGCAAAACGTCTTGCGAAGCATCGGAGAGGCAACCTATGTGAGGAGAGAGGCTCAGCGGTCACAGTTGATGGGCGTTATTTGCCATCTGTCGTTAATCCCGAACCCGTGCCCGTTCCGCCATCGGGTCCGCTGCAGCCCGCTACCATACCACATGTGAGAGCCAGCAACATCGTCCACAGCAACCAGTTACGCAACATTTGAAATCTCCCCAAATTCGTTGTAAAGCTAAACGGAAAGCAAAACTTGAAATCTTAATTATCACCCGCCAGCAACGCAAGCAGCACGCGAGTTCGGGGGTCGGGAGTAATTTCGGGCAGATTGACTCCGTCCTCATCAAACACCGCCGTCCCGAAACTTATTCCCGACCCCGGATCGTACCATCAACTTCGCCCGCCGCGCGTGCCGATGCATAGATAGACCCCGCCGGTCTCCCCGCTATTCCCTGCCTGATCTCTTCTCGTCCGATTTCTTCCTGGATTTCTCGCCATGCCTTTGCTCGTGCGTAGCGCACCTTTCATTGCACGCGCATCTACTTCCCAATCAGTTTGGCCCAGCGTTCCCGGCTATTCGCTCGTCGCGCGAGTTTCCGCCGGTCGCTGGTTTGAACTGTTCACGGCTCGCGCTGTCGGGCAAAGTGGACGCTTCGCTCCCGACTATGTAGTGAAATACGTGCGCGACGGAGCGCCCGACGACCATCTGCCGCGGGCGATGCTGCGGCGGGAAGTGAACATCGCCGCGCTGGTCGCTCATCCCAATCTGGTCAGCGTCCTTGATTCAGGACTGAACGAAAATTGTCCCTTCATCATCCTTCCGTATCTGCCCGGCAGACCGCTGGAACAACTGGCAACCGCGAGAACGCAAACGCCCGTTCCGCAAGCGCTCTGGTATGCCAGGCAGGTTGCCGCGGCGCTCGCTGCCTTGCATCAGGCCGGTTGGCTGCACGGCGATGTGAAGCCGGCGAACATCATTGTTTCCGATCAGGGGCATGCGACGCTGATCGACTTGGGCCTCGCCCGCCGGCTCGATTCGCCCGAATGCCGCACCGACAATTGGCTCACCGGCGATGCCGCCTACCTGGCGCCCGAAGCCTTTCAACCGCAGCGGTCACTGACGGCCGCTGCGGACGTTTATGCGCTGGGCTTGACCCTGTTGAATCTACTACGCGGCAATCGTTGGTTTTCGCTCCGCGAAAGCACGTCCTTTCGCGGAGCGAAAGGCGATACTCATCCGCTCGTCGATAGTTGGCGAACTGTGCAGGACCTCCGCGTCAGCCGCCCCGATGTTCCCCGCGAACTCGCCCTGCTGCTCGCGAAAATGCTCGCGAAGGAACCACTCCGCCGTCCCTCCGCCGGGGAACTCGTCGAAAACTTTTCCGCCCTCGAAATCGAATCGCTGATGCAGTGGCAATGACCGATGCGAGATCACCGTCCGGGTTATTCACCACTTTGATAACACTTTCGCGCGCGATTTCGAATTCCTTGCGAATGGACGCATGTCGTTATTGTGTAACTAGTTAGATAATAAAACATGACGTTATAATACAAAACTTATCCAAATATTGATAATAGCTATTTCGGCTATGATAATCGTCCGCACCTGACTTATGCCAGAATTCGACTAGATGAACCGCGACACAACCAAACTGGGAAAGAGCAACCGCCCAACGATTAGAGGGTTGAGGTGTGATTAGGTTGGTCCGAGATTCGTTCATGCCCTAATCGTTCACGCCGGCATCCCGTGCGGGCCCTTCGGTCCGAAGATGGGAGGGCGAGGCTCCTGCCGAGCCGCCGCGGGGAGCAAAGTCAACACGCAGCTCACGGCTCCGCGGGAGCGTCGCCCTCCCGGATCGTCCGAGACAGCCACAGGTAATCCCCCTGACCGTTAAAATCGGCAAAATCGTTGCATCCGGCACAGTCAGCGACCGATGTAAGGCAGATAGCCCTGGACTCGCCCGTAGAATGGCGACTTTTCCCCGACCACGTACCGAGAGGCAAGCGTGCCCACCCTACGCGGAATATCCGAGCAGCTAGCAACATCGGGTCACGAGACCTCCGCAGCCATGCACCGTCCAAACCAACCTCGCCCTGCAGGCCCCTTGCCGGCGATGGCGGCTGCGCTGCTGGCAGTCGTCTGGTTAGCCGGTTGTGCGACTCCTCGAAGCGTCTCCATTGTTTCCGCTCCACAACCGGCGGCAGCCCCGGTTGCGTCTTCAGCAAATCAAGCGGTCCCGCAGCTGCCGGCAACGGCCGCGCGTCCCTCGCTGGAGCCGGCGCGGATTGAAGCTTTCAACCCCAGTGCCAACGTCCAGCAAGTCGCTTGGGAAGATCCGGAAGAGGTCACCACCCCAGATTCTGTGACCAAGCCCGCGGTGGGCGTCCCCATGAACCTGGTGTCGGCCCTCGCGGCCACCGACGCCGAAAATCCGCAAGTGGAATTCGCGCGCTGGCGGGTCCAAGAAGCTTATGCCCAGGCCCAGCGGGCGAATGTCCTTTGGTTGCCGCATTTGCGAATGGGGCTGTCCTACAACCGGCATGAAGGGGCCATTCAAGATGTGGCCGGCAATGTGTTTGATACCAGTCGCGGCGGCTACTATGCGGGGCTTGGTCCGCACGCTGTCGGGCAAGGTTCGCCCGCCATTCCCGGCGTGTATCTGAACGTGCATGCCGCCGACGCAGTCTTTCAACCCAAGATCGCTGCCAGCGCAGCTCAAGCGCGGAGTTGGGGCGCGAAGACTGCGTCCAGCGACGAAATGCTCGAATCGGCGACGCTATATCTGGAATTGCTGCGGGCCGAAGAAGACGCGGAGATTTCCCGCGAGGTGGTTGCCAATACCAAGCGACTGGTTGAACTCACCGGCTCGTATGCTCGCGCGGGACAAGGCCTGGAATC
>JAYTUF010000048.1:0-3025 GCA_043744755.1 Anatilimnocola sp. | reverse complement strand
GCCACGCTGCGGAGTCCATCATTGCGAGATTCTTTCACCAGCTTGAGTAACACACTCACGCACGAAGGTTGCTGGATGGTGCCGAAAATCGCGATGAGTTGCTGCCGTTTAGCCGCGTCCCCCGCTTCATTGCCGATTTCCTTGAGCGCCGCCGCCACGGCTGCTGCGTCTCCTTGCCGCAAACGCAGTGTGGGTGATACTGACCCCGCAGCAGCCATCGCTGCCACCAATTCCGGCGGCAATTGACTCATGCTCCGACCTTGAAAGGCCGCTTCGATACCTGCCATCAGTTTGGCAGTGTGCTCCTTCGAGGGTGCCGACTTGAGCAATTGGGCACAGGTGAGCAGATCCTTGCGTTGACCCGTGGCGGCATATCTCCGCGCGATTCGTTCGAGCAGATGAGCCTTCACGAGTGCTTGATCGCGCACCGCTGGCTCCGCGAACCAAGCCAGCAAGGCGTCGCGATCACTCGTGGCTTTGGCTTCGACGGCCCACCAGATCAGCAGCGGCAAATGAACGTCGGCAACATCCTCCTGATGAGTCACCAGTTTGGTGACGATGGCCAGTGCGTGTTCCGTCGGCAACCGCCGCGCCGACGAAGCCAGTTGGCTGCGAACCTGCACGTCGGTCTCGCGCTCGGCCAGGTCCGCCAATTGTCGTCCGAGCGCCGATGAGACCTCGCCATCATCACAGGCCAGGCGCACCGCCCATTCTCGAACCGTTGGTTCCGCATGTTTCAAACAGGCTACTACCTGCTTGTCGTTCAGCCCCGCAACGCTGTTCAACGCCCACAACAACTCCAGCGCGAGTTGTCCCCTCGCGGCATGCAGCTGCAGTTCAACTTTACCTCCCAATCCTTCGGACTTGCGTTGCGCAAGCATCGTCTGCGCGGCCTGCCGATGCCAACGATTGGGATGTATGAGAAGCGTTAGGGACTGCTCGTCGGTCAACTTGCTCAAATCTCGCGCCGGCACAGTGTTAGCATTCTTCGCCGCAACCCGCCAAATGCGGCCGCTTTCCTTATGTACTCGCCCCTGATAGTGACTCGCGTGATCGATCCGTTGTTCGTACATATCGAGTACATACACCGCGCCATCGGGACCTACTTGAATATCAACCGGCCGCACCCATGAATCGCTGCTCGTGAACAGATGACCGACGTCTTGTGTTTGAAACGTCGAGCGATCGCGCTTGATGTTGCTCAGGGTGACATGACTTTGCAACGGCGCCACGCCCATGAGTTGGCCTTGATACTTCGCCGGCAACGAGGCACCGCCGTAGATCACAAAAGCGTGCG
Organism: Anatilimnocola sp.; assembly: GCA_043744755.1. GTDB lineage: Bacteria > Planctomycetota > Planctomycetia > Pirellulales > Pirellulaceae > Anatilimnocola. The sequence goes on along the minus strand of JAYTUF010000048.1, from coordinate 1,728 downwards.
TGAACCGCGGCACTTTTTCGTGGGCCATCGCTTCGAAGTAACCAAAGCTGAAGGGGTTGGAAAGCTCGCCGTGCTTGCCGAAGCCCTTTTGAAAGTAACCACCCTGCACGTAATGAAAGCCGCGGGTGTTGCCGCCGTTGTGGCCGGAGAAGACCCGACCCGCGTTGTCGAACTCGACGCCGAACGCATTGCCGCCTCCTTCGGCGAAGACTTCGTATCGCTTCGTGGGTGGATGATACCGCCAGATCAACTGGCCCAGCGAATGAACCGCCTTCTTATCACCTGGCCGCCGAACATTGCCAGTAACGGTGCTTCCCTGTGCACCATACAACCAACCATCAGGGCCCCAGCGCAGGTTGTTTGCGACCGAGTGCGAGTCTTCAATGCCAAAGCCTTCGAGATGGACCTGTGGATCGCCATCGGGCACATCGTCGCTATTCTTATCGGGATAGAAGAGCAGATAGGGCGGATTGAGAACCCACACGCCGCCGTCGCCGAACGCGAACGACGACGCAATGCTCAGGCCGTCGATAAACGTCCGGTGCTTGTCATATCGGCCGTCGCCATCGACGTCTTCGTGAATCGTGATCTTGTCTTCGCCGCGAAAATGGTTCGGCGGCGCGGGGGGAATTTTGTCATAGACCGTGCGCAGGAACTTATCGCGGCTGATTGCCGTCAGCCCCGCGGGGTGCGGATATTGCAAATACTGCATCACCCACATTCGCCCCCGCGAATCCCATTTCACCGAGAGTGGCTGGCGAACCTCCGGCTCGGCGACCGCCAGGTTGATCGCCAGATCATCGGGAAGTTGGAAATGAGCCTGCGATTGGGCGGGAGTGAGCGGACCCGCTTCGTCCTGCAACTTTTTGAGCTCACGCTCGACAATCTCAGCGGGATCGACCTTATCGAAGGCGGGAGTTTTTATAAGTTCCTCGGCAGTCACTTTCGCCCAGGCGAGTTCGTCGCCAGTACGAGTTTGCCAATTCCCCGACAATCGAATCGCGCTTTCGCCGCCGAAGAGAACCGGCGCGGCAACGTTAAATCCTGATCGTCCCTCGACCACACTCACGCGGACCGCAATCAAATGCAACTCGTCCGGCTTGATTAACTCTGCGGGAATCTTGAGTCGCTGCGTTTGTCCCAAACCGCTGAGAAACTGCGGCGGGAACTGACCCAGGCTGCCGATTTTCTGTCCTTGAAAATAGAACTCGCGGGCATCATCAACGGCTTCGATCGCCAGCGAAAGCTCCCGCCCCTTCCAATCGGCGGGTATGCGAATCGCGGCGCGATACCAGAGCCGCGTGTCGTTGCCGCTGGGAGCACTCTTCCAGGCCGCGGGCACGGCAACGGTTTTCCAACTCGCATCCTGGCCGTTTGCGGTTGGACATTGCACAAGCCAAATCGAAGGACCGAGAAGCCAGATTAGAGCGATCAGGGGAGGACGCATACGAGAGGCTCCAAGGGGAGTGGGCGGGCAAGCGTCGATCATACACGCCGCGATGGTCACTGGCGATAATTGGCCCGCTGGGCAATGAACCGGTTTTTGCTACAACGGATGCATTCCTTTCAACATTCCATATTATTCGTTCCATGCCCGAAATCTGGTTACGCACGAACCGCCGCGCCTTACTGCTGGGCTTGATCCTGCCGGGCCTACTCGCGCTGGGCGGTGGGTGCCTGTTGCTCGCCGCGATTCTCGGGCAATGGCACTGGAGCGGCGTGGTCTTC
>JAYTUF010000047.1:0-11862 GCA_043744755.1 Anatilimnocola sp. | reverse complement strand
ACTTGCACGCCCGCTCCCTGGGCAATGCGGTTCCGCCGGCTGGGGCTGATGATCTTGGGATTCTTCCGCTCAGCAGGGGTCATCGAGTCGATCACGCCGACGACCTGCGTCATTTCCCCTTCCGCGTTCGCACCGGCCAGGGCTTCCTTCATGTTGCCCATGCCGGGCATCATCGCCAGCATGCTTCCCATCAGGCCGGGCTGCAGAATCTGCTTGATCTGCTTTTTGAAGTCGTCCAGCGTGAACTCGCCCGCTTCGAGCCGTTCCTGCAATCGCTTCTGCTCTTCGGCATCGACCTTATTCTTAATGACATCGACCAGGCCGAGCATATCGCCCATGCCCAGAATGCGGCCGGCCATTCCTTCGGGGCGGAAGGGTTCGAGCGCATCGAGCTGTTCGCCCGTGCCGAGAAACTTGATGGGCACGCCCGTGACGTGCTTAACCGATAGGAGCGCTCCGCCACGCGTGTCGCCATCCAGCTTGGTCATGATGACGCCATCGAGCTCGAGCGCTTCGTTGAACGCCTTGGCCGAGTTCACCGCGTCCTGCCCCGTCATGCCGTCAACCACCAGGTAGGCCTGGTCGGGGGAAACCCGCTTATCGATGCGGATCAGTTGGTCCATCAACTCTTGATCGATAGCGAGCCGGCCGGCAGTATCGAGAATGACCACATTGCAGCCGGCTTCCTTCGCCTTCCGCACGCCGTCCTGGCAAACCTTCACCGGGTCTTGCGCGCCGAGTTCCGAATAAACGGGCACGCCCAATTGCCGGCCGATGACGTGCAACTGCTCGATGGCCGCCGGACGCTGCAAGTCGGCCGCGACGAGGAACGGCTTCTGCTTTTCGCTGAGCAACAATTTTGCCAGCTTGCCGCAGGTGGTCGTCTTGCCGGAACCCTGCAGGCCGCAGAGCATCAGGATCGTCGGTCCGTTGGTCTTCAAATGCAAGGAAGTATCGACAGGGCCCAGAATATTAACCAGCTCTTCGTGAACAATGCTGACGAATTGCTGCGTGGGATGCAGGGCCAGCATCACCTTCTCGCCCAGCGCCCGCTCGCTGATGCTGGCCATGAAGGCTTGCACCACGGAGTAGCTGACGTCCGCCTCCAGCAGCGAATGCTCAACCAGCTTGAGCCCTTCGCGCATATTCGCTTCGGTCAGCTTGCCCTTGCCTGCCAAGGTTTTGAGCGCGGATTGCAGACCGTTTTGAATGGACTCGAACATGCGATTGGGAGGTTTGCCGGGTGAGTTGGTTGCGCGCCACGAAAGGGCAAACCCTGCATTTTAGGACAAGGTGAGAGGGTGACAAGGTGAGGACACACGCCGAACTTCAAAGTCCTCATGTAGCTGAATTCGCCAGAATTCAGACGCCCCGAAGACTGAATTCTGGCGAATTCAGCTACGTTCAAATCCAGCTAGGCCAATATCTCGCGGACCACGCGGCCGGCGACGTCGGTCAGACGGTAGTCCCTGCCGGCGTGTCGATAGGTCAGACGTTCGTGATCGAGGCCGAGCAGGTGCAAGATCGTGGCGTGGAAGTCATGGACGTGAACTTCGTTCGCGCCGACGGAGCAGCCATGCTCGTCACTTTCGCCGTAGCTGATGCCGCCCTTCACGCCGCCGCCGGCGAGCCAGGAAGTGAAGACCTCGGCGTGATGTTCCCGCCCCTTGGCGTCTTTGCCGGTGTTGAACGGCGTGCGACCGAACTCCGTCGTCCAGACGACCAGCGTTTCCTCCAACATGCCACGGGCTTTCAGATCGCGCAGCAAGCCGGCGATGGGTTGATCGACGTTCTTGGCTAGCGGACCATGGGCGCTCATATCGCCATGCGAGTCCCAATTGTTCGAGGCGCCGGTATCAATCAACTCAATGAACCGCACGCCGCGCTCCGCCAACCGTCGCGCGATCAGGCATTGCCAGGCAAAGCCCTGGGTGCCGCCACGGGGTAGGCCGTAAAGCTGCAACGTAGCGTCGGTTTCTTTCGAGAGATCAAAAGCCTCGGGGGCTTCGGCCTGCATCCCGAAGGCGGTTTCAAATGACTTGATCCGCGCGGTGAGGTTGCTGTCCGCCGGCCGCTGGGCCAGATGCCGCCGATTGAACGCCTCGGCCAGGCCGAGTTCCATTTCCTGCAGTTCAACCGCTGCTTGCCGCCGCTTGATGTTCGCAATCGGCTCCGCACCGGGCGCTACGAGCGTCCCTTGATGACAACCGGGCAGAAAGTCCGAAGCCCAGACCTGTCCCCCCGCATAAGGCAACTGCGGCGCGAGGACCACGAATGATGGCAGGTTCTGATTGATAGTCCCCAGCCCGTGGCTGACCCACGCGCCAATGCTGGGCCGGGCGAATGTCACCGAGCCGGTGTGAATGCCCAGCGTGGCCTGAAAATGATCGGCATGATCGTTGCGCATCGAGCGCACTAAGCAAAGATCGTCGGCACATTGCGCAACGTGTGTGAACAGTTCGCTGATCCACAGCCCGGATTGCCCGCGCTGCTTGAATTCCCAGCCGGGCTTTTTGAAATACTTCTCAACGACGCGATTGTTAGGCGCGAAGGCTTCGAGCATTTTCTCGGGCACCTGAAACGATTGATTGTGATCGGCAATTAGTTTGGGTTTGTAATCGAACGAATCGACATGCGAAGCGCCGCCGCTCATGTTCAGAAAAATGACGCGCTTCGCCCGTGGCACAAAATGCGGCGCTTTGGGCGACAAGGGATCTGCCGGCCCAGACGCTGGCGATCGATCTTGCGCGAGCAGTTCCGAGACGATGCCCGGCAGCAGTAGCGACCCACCCACGAGGGAGTGGATCAGCGAGCGGCGGGAAAGATCAGGTTGGTTGGGGATCATCGAATCGGACCTTTAATCCACAAAAACAAATTCATTACCGCTCAACATCACGCGGGCAAGTGCGGACCAGGAATCCAGTTCCACTTGCGGCGCGGGGGTTCCGCGGGCGGTTAACGTTTCGCGATAGCTTCGCAAAAACTCTCCGCATTCACGCTGTTCGTCGGCATTAGGAGCGCGGGTTAATGTGATTTGATAGAGTAGCGCTAACCGCGCTGGATCATCGGTTCCACTGGCGATTACACGAGTGGCAAGTTTGTTCGCGGAGGAATGTGCAAACGGATCATTCATCATGAACAGTGCTTGCAGCGGCGTCGTGCTGGGTAAACGCACGGCGGTGCTGGAACTGGGATCAGCCCCGTCGAAGATGGCCAAATACGGATTCTTCTTCAGTCGCTGCTGCATCAGATAAATGCTGCGCCGCTTCGTTTCATAAACGGCATTGAACGGATTGTGCTGGGTCCAGCCCCAGGTGTTCGCAGGCGGAAACGGATGCGCTCCGCCGCGCGTTTCGTCGAGTTCGCCACTGACGAAGAGGAGCGAATCTCGCAGCGATTCCGCATCCAGCCGGCGGCGCGTGAACCGCCAATAGAGTCCATTTTGCGGATCGCGCTGGACGCTCGCGGGAACGTCGCTGCTGGCGAGCTGCCAGGCATGTGAAAGCAGGATCAGCTTGTGCAGCGACTTCACCGACCAGCCACTTTCCATGAAACGTTTTGCCAGATAATCAAGCAACTCGGGATGCGTCGGCGCTGTCCCCTGCCGGCCGAAGTCGTTGGGCGTTTCGACAATTCCCTTGCCAAAATGCTGCTGCCAGATGCGATTGACCATGACCCGCGCGGTGAGCGGGTTCTGCGGGCTGCTGATCCACTCCGCCAACTGCAAGCGACCGCTGGTCGAGACCTCTGTCGGCAACACTTGGCCACCGAAGATAGCAGGAAAATGCCTCGGCACTTCTTCGCCCAAACGCTTCGGGTCGCCACGCAAGTGAATCTTCGCATTCGCAATTGTCGCTTCAGCCACTGCGTAGGCATTGCTAATCGGCGGCGCTTCCTTCACTGCTGCCTGGTGTTTCTTTTGAGCCTCTTGCAGCGCCTTCGTGGCCGCAGCGACCTGTGCCGCTTTTTCGAGACCCTCCGCTGCTTTCTTGGCTTCCGCTTCCGCCGCCTGCAATTGGTTTACTTCGGCTTGCAATGCCGCAACTCGCTCGCGATGCGGCTTCTGCAATGCTTCGATCTCTGCCGCGGATAGCAGCGGCACGAAGTCAGCTTGCTCGCGGCCCACTTCCGCGCCGGGGAAAGGATAGCGCGTGCTGCTGAGAATGCCATACAGGCCGTAATAATCGTTCTGCGTGAATGGATCGAACTTATGATCGTGGCATCGCGCGCAAGCAATCGACGAGCCTAGAAAAGCGCGGCCCAGGTTGTCGATGGTATCTTCCAGCGTTAAATGATGTTCGCCCATCCGGTCACCGCCAAACCGCCTCGCGATGGCCAGATAGCCGGTGGCGGTGACGCGCTCGAAGCGCTCGGCATCGGTCGTTCCACCCAGCAAGTCGCCGGCGATCTGTTCGCGCACAAATTGATCGTAGGGCAGGTCGCGATTAAAGGCGGCAATCACCCAGTCGCGATACTTGTGCGCTTGAGGAACGGGATAGTCGGAAGCATTGCCGCAAGTATCGGCATAGCGAACCACATCGAGCCAGTGCCGCCCCCACCGCTCGCCATAGCGGGGCGACGCCAGCAAGCGATCGACGACCCGCTCCCAGGCGAGTGAAGAATCGTCCGCGAGAAAGGCTTTCATTTCGTCCGGCGTGGGAGGCAGGCCGGTCAGGTCAAACGTCACCCGCCGCAGCAGGGTTCGCTTGTCGGCGAGAGGCGCGGGAGTAACGCCCTGTTGTTCGAGCCTAGTTAAGACAAAGTGATCCACTGCCGTGCGCGGCCAGGCGGTATCTTTCACAACCGGCACAGGATGGTCCTGCACGGCTTGAAACGACCAGAACCGGCGGCCCTCTTCCAGACTCATGCCGGCTTTGGGCCGCGCGACAGTCTCCGCACTGCTAGAGGTAGCCACTCGCGGATCGGGCGCGCCCAACTTGATCCACTCCGTTAGATCAGCCACCTGAGCCGCCGAAAGCTTGCTCTCCGGCGGCATCTTCAAATCCTTATCCGTCTGGCGAACCGCCGTGATCAGCAGACTTTTTTCGGGATCGCCCCGCACGATCGCTGGCCCCGATTCGCCCCCTTTCAGAACCGCCTCGCGCGAATCGAGCGACAGCCCGCCCTCTTTTTTCTTGCGATCCACGCTGTGGCATTCATAGCAATTCGCCACCAAGATCGGCCGAATGCGCTTCTCGAAGAACTCAACTCCCTCAGGAGAGAGTTTGTTGGATGGTTCCGCCGCCAGACCAACGCCACTGGCCAGCATCCAGACTGCGCCCGCGCATAAAAGAACTGCGAGCGCGCGAGTCAGGCTAGGCTTGGAAAGCATTCGGATTACAACCGGTATTACGGTGGGTGGAAAGCAACACGCCACGCTACTCAGCTTAGCATGACCTGTCAATTTTGGCGCGCTAGATCGATGCTCAGATACCACCAGCAAAAATTGGTGGCTAAACTGACTACGTCTTCAACGTCCCATTTCTCCAGTAGCACCGCACCATGACTCGTTCCGATTCGCGCTTGGCCGTTTATACCGGTTCGTTTGACCCGCTCACCCTGGGGCACATGAACGTCATTCGCCGGGCGGCCCGGCTGGTCGATACGCTGGTGGTGGGCATTGGGGTGAATGCCGAGAAGAAGTCGCTCTTCTCGCCCGAAGAGCGGGTCGAACTGGTGCAGCGGGTGACGCAGCCGCTGGGGAATGTCGAGGTGCGGGCGTTTTCGAACCTGGCCGTCGAGTTTGTCCGCCAATGTGGCTCGCGGGTGATGGTTCGCGGCGTGCGGCCGCTGACGGACCTCGCGGGCGAATTCACGATGATGATGGCCAATCGGCATCTCGACCCCGCGATCGAGACCGTCTTTTTGATGGCCGATGAAGAGTTCGCACACGTCAGCAGCACGCTGATCAAGCAAATCACGCCGCTGGCCACGGATGAAATGCTGGCCCGCTTTGTGCCGAAAGAAATCATCCCGGCCTTGCGCGCCAAAATTGGCAAGCGCGAAGCGCCGTGAGCCAGCTATGCCTATATGGCAAGAACTTCATCCAACTTGAAACTCACCTACAATAGCGGTATACCTGCAGAGGGATCGATCGCGCAAGTTCGGGGCGGGTCAACGGGGCAGCCCCTCACCCCAACCCTCTCCCTGTTGTTCGCGCGGCGTACCGCGTGTACCGAGGAGAGGGAGTAAGTCAGAAACCCCAACCCTTTCCCTGTCGTTCTCGCGGTGTACCGCGTGTACTGAGGAGAGGGAGTAATTCAAAATCCCCTAAAGGATTGCAGTCATGGCGTCCACGTCTGGGGCTACTTCGGGGAAACGATCCTGGCAACAGGCCCAGCGGCCGGTCTTCGACGAGCACTCGCAAAAGGTGTGGCGCTGGTTGATTACAATCCTGGCGCTCGTCATGATTGCGCTGGCCATCTACCTCTGGTGGCCCACGCTGCCGTCGCAGACGCTGCTGGTTTCAATCACCGACGATCGCAAAGAATTCGCCACCGTCCCGCCGGTGCCGATGCTCGAGCAGGACGAAGCAGCCCTCAAAGTCTGGGCTCAAGCGACCCGGGTTCCCATCCTGCTGAGAAAGCTGGATGCCCTGCAGTCGGTCTCCACGTTTTGCACTAATCTGTTTTCCGTGACTGAACCGTTTGAGTTCGAAACGCTTGACGATGCCGATCAGCCGAAACTTAGCCAGCGCGTGCTCCGGAAGGACGATACGCTCGTCATCTATGTGCGGGCCCATGGCGTGGCCGTGCTGCCTGGAAAAGATGACAACGGGCAACCGCAGCCTTACCTGGTGACGTCCTTTGAGGGCCTGGAAGACCTGACGCCGCAGAACTCCATTTCGGTGGCGGAGTTGCTCAAGAGTCTGGCGGCAAGGCCGGATATCAAGACGGTGGTCGTGCTCGATGCGGTCCATTTTAATTACGATCCGCGGCTGGGGCAGTTGGTCAATGAGTTTCCGACGGCCGTCGCCAATGCGATTCCTGCTGCGGCGCCAAATTTGTGGGTCATCCTGCCGACTAGCACCGGCGAACTTTCGGTCGTTTCGCCGCAGCACGAGCGAACACTCTTCAGCCTCGCCTTGCTCGATAGTTGGCAGGCGGAGAAAGCGGGCGGGCCGCGCGTGCCGATGCCCAAGTTTCTGGAACTGGTTCGCGACCGCTACAAGCGAATCCGCGAGGATGAAGCCGATCTGGAGTTCTGGCAGTCGTTGAAACAACTGCCCGCTGCCGTGACCGCAACCAAAGAGCGCCCCGATCCCACCGGAGCCGCGGTGTTCCTGCCGACAATTCCGAAACCCAAAAAGAAAACGCAGGATGAAGAGCCGGTAGTGCCGCCTGCCAAGAAAACCACTTCGTCAGCCGGGCGAGACTTACACTTGCCAAATCCATTAGCAACAAGCTTGGCCATTGCGTACCAACCGCCGACCGCCACGCCGTCCTCCACCACGCCGGTTGCTCCCGGCCCCGCTGCCACGAATCCACCGGCGAGCACCCCGCCGCCCGCGACTCCCAATCCGGCCGCCAGTCCCACACCGGCTCCGCCCGCAACGGCCGACCCCGCGCCGCCGCTGCGAACGCCGGCACCAATCGCGGCACCCGATGCGGACGCGCCGCCCCGGCATCGTCCATTTCTCGTGGAATATGCAAAGCTCCTTGAGCAAGCGTGGCGAGTGCGCGATGAACTGGAGAATTGGCGGCAAACATCGGGGTCGCAAGGTTGGTCACCCATTCATTTCGCGCCTCATCAATGGCGGAAGCTGAACGCTTACCTGGTGGCCTACGAAGAGCGCTGCCGGGCGGGCACCGCGCGCGACAACCAGCAATTGCAAATCGATTTGGGAATCTTGATCGGCGACTTGGAGCGACTCAAAGCCCAACTGCAAAACGCCGACGATCCGCGGGACGCGGGCACCAACGACATGTTCGATTTGTCGGGCGCTTGGAAGCGATTCCGCTTCGGCAATCTGGGCGATCCGTCGTTCGCCTGGCAAACATTTCAAGCCTCGCCTCAAAACGCCCTGCACGACGCCAATCAGGCTCTCAAGACATACGCCGATGCCGCCTACCGAATGCCCGATTATGTGCGGTTGCAAGGCTTGATGCTCAGTTCTCCGGGCGTCACGCTGACCATCAAGACCGATCTGACCCGGCTCGCGGACCGGCTCGAGGTCATGCGTATCGATCTGCAGGCCAAGACCGAAGATTGGCGCATTCAGCCGCACATTGCGACTGGTCTGCAAGCCCGCGCCAAGGAAGTTCAAAACGCGCGGGAGGCGCTCGATCGCAAGCTCGTCACGTTCGCGAAACAACTCTCGGCAAATCCAGGCGTCGCCTTGCCGGGCCGCGGCCAGGCAATCTGTCTGCTGCTCGAATCGCCACTGCTCCGGGCGGGCGAACGAGCAGCCCTGCTCGACCGCGTGTTGCCGCCGCTGGCGAGTTCCACGCCGGCCAACATCGTCCGCCGAGCCGCGGGTGGGCAAGCCGGAGATGGCTCGCTGCTGCTCACTTCGATGCAGGGCCAGGTGCGGGCGGAAATGGATGTCATCAAATTGCTCAGTGGCGAGGAGAAGGAAAAAGGTACGCCGAAATCGGACGGCACGCTCGCAGGCTCGGCCCGGTTTTTCCTGTCGAGAATGAACGAACTTTCGGCTCACAGTTCCGCCACGCGGGCCGACTTGGGCACGGCGCTCGGCAGCGAATTTCGCGAATTCTTGGGTCAACTGCCCAATCGCATTACTGCCAAAGAAAAGACTCTCTCCAAGGTTCAAGAGCGCCAGCGCGCACGCGATCTATTCGAGCTCTATCACTGGCTGTTGCTGGTCGATGGTCGCGATGCCGGCCGCCTGAATCAGATTCCTGTCTACCTGACGCAACCCTTCCTGGCGGAACCGGCGGTCGATAGCGTGAAGGTCACGCTCGAACCCAAGCAGATATTTTTGAGCGACAAACCGCAGCGCGTGCAAGTGCTGATTCAATTGACCACCGACAAAGTCAATCCCGCCGATCTGAAGGTGCTGTTATCCCTGAATCAAGAAGCCAACCTGCTGGAAGTGATCGACGCCGAAGCCCGTTCGGCGACGACAAAAAACCGCGAGGTCTATATCGGCGGCAGCAAAGAATGGCGGCGAACCTTCGAGGTGAAAGCGATCGGCGTGACGAATCAACCCAGCCTGACCCTCACGGCCGATGTCGCCTTCGGCAAACAGACCGCTCAGGACAATCTTGAGTGTCGCTTGAAGCCGCCCAATGAGATCGAACTGAAAGTCGTCGCCGAACATCGCTGGTCCGAAGCCGAGCCGTTCGCCAATGCCGAGACCAACAACAAACTCGGCGCCGAACTGCGCCTGTATCCCAACCGCAGCACCGCGCTCAAGTTCATCCTCCGCAACCTGGCCGGCGAGACGAAGAAAGTTCGCGTGCAATTGGTCCATCCCAAAGCTCCCGATCACGTTCGCTTTTTCGACGAGCGGCGCGAGCTGCTGCCGAAGTGGCAAGACCTCGATAGTCAGATTCGCAAAATGACTTCCGGCCTCCCCCCGCAGATCGCGGGACGTGTGATCGCCGAGTCGTCGGAGAAGACGCCGATTGAGTTGCCTCATGCCGGTTCGCCGCCGGTCGCAGTCAATCTGGAATTGAAATTGCCCCCCGCCGATCCCGCAAATCCAACGGCAGAGCGAGACCTCGACGTGACGGGCGGCCTGATCTGCATCATCAGCAACGTGGAGAATCCCAGCGAGCGGTTTGTCCGTTGGCTCGACTTGCGACCCTACGCCCCGCACGAGTTGTATAAAGTCGATCAGTTCACCTACGCAAACGGCAAACTTGGTTTTCAGGTCCGCTTGATTTCTCAAGATTTAGCAACCGGCATGCAGCTTGGCGACCCGCCTCTCAAGGCCGTCTGGGATCGTTCGGACAAACGGTTCCAGCCAGCGACCAGCATTGAGATGATGATTCCGCCGGGCAAACTCCTCGCGCAGTTTCAGGGAGAGGTTCCCGCGAATGTGCGCTCGCTCATTGTGCCGCTGCACATTGATGGCTACCCGCGGGCTCTGATCTATGGCTTGCAAATCACTCCCGGCGGCGTGATTGCGCAGAACCTAAAGCAAGACACGCTGGCCGGCGTGCATGTAGGCCGGCTGACGCACGAGAAGCAGATGTTTTTGATCCAGAAGCCAAATTCGCCCTTCACGCCTCTCACCGCGCCGGATGAACCGCCGGACCTGGTCACTCAAACCTTGATTCGCAAAAGCGATGAAGTGCCGGCCCTGATCAAGCTCGATAGTCGCGCCACGAAGCAACGCTTAACCTTCGATCTGCAGGCCGACATCACCGCCGCGGCCTTTGCCAAAGGGGCGTCGATTGACCTGGGGCAAGAAGGGCAAGAGCCATTCAAGAGGCTCTATCACGACCGTGATATTCATGTGAAGTTAGTTTCCACCGCGACAAACGGCGTGCTCGTCTTCGAGACCACGGTGGACGATTTCCGCAATCTGCCGTTCGACGTCGAGACCGATCCGCAGGACGATACCCGCGTCAGCTTGCTCGCCGCAGTCCGCGGCAACAGCGAACTAGCGAGCCCGGACGCCGTGCATTCGCTCCCCATCATTTTCGACCGCAAGCCGCCTCACACGATCAAGGGCGTGCTGCAAACGCCTCGGATCGTCGTGAATCCGAGAGTGGACACCCCGATTATCGCCGATGTGCAAGTCACGGACGGCAACGGCGCGGGGCTGCAGAGCGTCAAAATTTCCCTGGTTCCGAAACGAGGCCTGCTGCCGATGGGCGATGCTCCCAAGGGCATCGTGCTCGATGTCATCAACAATCCGGGCGAGGCATTTCGCGTCACCCGGTCCGTGCCGGAAGGACTGCCACTAGGGGTCCACGAATTCAATCTCGAGATTGAGCCGCTGGATCTCGTCGGCCGCGTCGGCACGCCCTTGCTCTTGCCGCTGACCATCGAGGTGCCTAAGCCCAAGGACCGCAAGCCGCTGCAACTCGGCCCGTTATTCGCCGACGATGCCAAGAAGCTGACCGACGACGCCAAAGCCCGCAAGAAAATGGATGACGACGCCAAAATGATGAAGGCCCTGCAAGGCCCCGCGGGGAGTTAATGAAGTTGCCGCCCTTCGCGGGAGCAGATCCCGCGCTGTCAGCATCATTGAAACTACACGAAGTCCTGGTCCCTCTATAATGGATGGCGGGATCAGTCCCGGCGTAGTCCAGGAGGAAATGACGATGTTGCTTGCTCAAGCCCGAATCGCATCCGAAGTATTTTTTCCTCCGTGGTATTTCTGGCTGTTCGTATTGGCGGTGGTGGTTGTCGTTTTTGCTGCCATCGTCACGATTGTGTTTCTCACCCTGAGTGCGGAAACCGAACGTCGCCGGCACGACCGCGAGACCGCGGCCCGGTTGATCGAAGTCATGGCTTTGCAGCGCAAGATGTCGCCCCAGGAGATTGAACAGGTTCTCAACAGTTACTGGCAGCTCGGCACATTCTGGCATCGGTTTAGCCGCTGGTTCGCGCGCAGGAAAGACGAGCCGCAGACCGGTCTGGTGACGAAAGCGCAAAAGTTCGAGAGCTTTTAGTTGTCCCAAACCATTCACTGACTTGCCTGGAATTTTTTTTGTAACCGTTCCCGCCAGCACTGCCGTGCTGCGGATGAGTGACCTTGAATTTGAGCCCCGGAAGGGGCGACCGGATGCCTAGCCCACGGCGAAAGCCGTGGGCGACGTGGCGCATGAATCGAACTAGCCCCGGTAGGGCAACGCTGTGAAGGATTTTTAGGCTGCGATTTGCTGGTTGTGTGCGCGGAGCTGCGCTCGTTCGGCGGCGGTTAGTTTTCGGATACTGGGATCG